>JASIJN010000103.1 GCA_030050125.1 Streptosporangiaceae bacterium
ACGTCGCGGTGATGACGATCGCCTCGTTCCTGGGCATCATGGCCGCGCTGCTGGTCCGGATGGGCTTCTACGCCGAGCTGTTCGGCGGCGGCCGCGGCCGCGGCGGCCGCGGCGGCAACAACGCGGGCGGGTACACCGCGCTGATCATGCTGGCCGTCATGCTCATCGGCATCGTGACGTACGCGGTCAGCTTCCTGTTGATCCGGATGCTGTCGCGGTACCGGGAGCTGTCCGCCGACCGGTCCGGCGCGCTGCTCACCGGGCAGCCCTCGGCGCTGGCCAGCGCGCTGGTCAAGGTCACCGGCGACATGGCCAGGATCCCGACCCGCGACCTGCGCCAGGCCGAGCCGCTGAACGCGTTCTACTTCACCCCGGCGCTTTCGGGCCGGGGGAGCGTCCACAACCTGTTCTCCACGCACCCGAGCCTGGAGAAGCGGCTGGCCCAGCTGGACAAGATCTCCAAGCAGCTCGGCCGGGCCGGGTAAACCAGGTGGGTTTCCTCGACGCGCTGCTCGGCCGGACCAAGCCGGTGCCGCCGAACCTGGATGCCCTGTTCGCGCTGCCATCGGCGGCGATCACGCTGCAGGCGGCCTCGGACCTGGTCGCCACGGGCAGCGGCTCGGTGTGCTTCCGCCCGGCCGAGGGCCGGGCGTTCAGCGACATCGAGAACGACGTGCGCGCCCTGCTCAACATGGGGGACAACAAGGCGCCGGTCGAGGTATCCGAGGACAAGTACGGCTTCACCTGGCTGGTCTGCCGGCATGCCCCGGACGACATCGAGGGCCTGGTCACCGACCTGCACGCGGTGAACTCGTCGCTGGAGGCGGGCGGCTTCGGGCCGCAGCTGCTGTGCACGATCGTCAGCTTCCGCAACCAGGCCGGGCAGCCGCTGGGCCTGGTGTACCTGTACAAGCGGGGCACGTTCTACCCGTTCGCACCGCAGCCGGGAGAGCGCCGGGACAACGCGCTCGAGCTGCAGGTCCGCGGGATGCTCGCGGACGATCTCAAGATCGAGTCCGACCTGACCCGGTGGTTCCCTGTCTGGGGCGCCCCGGGACTGTGACCTCCGCGGAACCCGGAATGACGGGGCCGGGGATATGGTTGAGACAGGCACGCAGAAGCCGCGCCGCAGGGGCGGCGGTAGTCGATCGCGGGAGCTAATCCAGATGACAGTTCAGGACGAGGCCACCACGCAAGGCGTCATCCTCACCAGTGCCGCGGCGGCGAAGGTGAGCAGCTTGCTGACGCAGGAAGGCCGCGACGACCTTCGACTGCGCATCGCCGTTCAGCCGGGCGGCTGCTCCGGCCTGCGCTACCAGCTGTACTTCGATGAGCGCGAGATCGACGGCGACGTCGTGAGCCAGTTCGGCACGGTGCAGGTGGTCACCGACAAGATGAGCGCGCCCTACCTGGGCGGGGCCACGATCGATTTCGTGGACACGATCGAGAAGCAGGGCTTCACGATCGACAACCCGAACGCCACCGGGTCCTGCGCCTGCGGCGACTCGTTCCACTGACGTTCCGCTCTTTGTGCCGGGGCGCGCCCCGGGCGCCGGCGGGGTTGTGCCGGCCGTCGCTGTCACCGTCGGCCGGAACGGGGTAACCTGAGCGCGCCTCCTTTCGGCGCCGCCCCGCAGAGAGAGTCCCACCGTGCGCATTGCCGTCACCGGGTCGATCGCGACCGATCACCTTATGACCTTCCCCGGCCGCTTCATCGACCAGCTGATCCCCGACAAACTAGACAAGCTCGCCCTGTCCTTCCTGGTCGACTCGCTGCAGGTCCGCTACGGCGGGGTCGCGGCCAACATCGCGTTCGGCCTGGGCTGCCTCGGCCTGCGGCCGCTGCTGGTCGGGAGCGCCGGGCCCGACTTCTCCGAGTACCGCGCCTGGCTGGACGCGCACGGCGTCGACACCAGCGCGGTCAGGGAGTCGACGGTGCACCACACTGGCAGGTTCATCAGCACCACCGACGCCGATCTGAACCACTTCGCGTCGTTCTACCCGGGGGCGATGACCGAGGACCGGGACATCGACCTGGCCGGACTGGCCGGCTCGGTCGACCTGGTGCTCATCGGCGCCAGCGACCCCGAGGCGATGGCCAGCTTCACCCAGCAGTGCCGGGAGCTCGGGATCCCGTTCGCGGCCGACACCTCCTGGCAGCTGGCCCGGATGGACGGCGAGCAGGTCCGCGAGCTGGTGGACGGGGCGGCCTACCTGTTCTGCAACGAGTACGAGTCCACGCTGACCGAGCACAAGTCGGGCTGGGCCGCGGACGAGGTGACCGAGCGGGTGGGCATCCGGGTGACCACGCTGGGCGCGGCCGGGGCGCGGGTGGACCGGGCCGGCCATCCGCCGATCCTGGTCCCGCCGGTCACCGAGGTCGAGCCCCGGGAGCCGACCGGCGCCGGCGACGGGTTCCGGGCCGGCTTCCTGGCCGCGGTGGGCTGGGGGCTGAGCCTCGAGCGCGCGGCCCAGCTCGGCAACATGATCGCGGTGCAGGCGCTGGAGGCGGTCGGGCCGCAGGACTACGAGCTGAAGCCAGGGCCGCTGGCCGAGCGGTTCCGGGCCGTGTACGGGCCGCAGGCCGCGGCCGAGCTGATCGAGCACTACAGCTGACCGAGCACTACAGCTGACCGCCCGCGGCGGAGCGCCCGGCGGCGCGCGGTAGCGTGGCGGCATGGGTGCGACGGGCGCGATGGTGGTTGCTGCCTCCGGCTACCACGGGCCGCCGGAACTGACCGTGACGCGGGCCTTCACCGAGTGGACCCTCGATCCGTGGGCGCTGGGCTTCGTGCTGCTCCTCGGCGGGCTCTACCTGGCCGGGGTGCGGCGGGTACGCCGGTCGGGCGCGCCGTGGGCGCCGGGCCGGATCGTGGCCTTCTGCGGGCTCGGGCTCGGCTTCTGCGTGATCGCCACCATGTCGTGGGTCGGCGTGTACCAGGGCGTCCTGTTCTACGTGCGCGCCGTGCAGACCGTCATGTTCCTGCTGCTGATACCGCTGTTCCTGGCGATGGGCAGGCCGCTGAGCCTGGCCATCGCGACCCTGCCCAGGACCGGCCGGCGGATCGAGGCCGCGATACGCAGCCAGGCGGCCAAGGTCGCGACCTTCCCCGCGATCACCACCATGGCCGTGGTGATCACGCCGTTCCTGGTCTACTTCACCTCCTGGTACGTGGCCGGCTTCCACAGCGTCGCGGTGCGGGAGCTGACCCACCTGGCGCTGCTGGCGCCCGGCTTCGTGTTCTTCTGGACGCTGCTGCGGGTCGACCCGGTGCCCAAGGCCTACCCCTACCTGGTCTCGCTCTGGGTGACCGGGGCCGAGGTGGTCGGCGACGCCGTGCTCGGCCTCGCCGTGATCGCGGACACGAACCTGATCGCCGGCGCCTACTACCACGCGGTGGCCTATCCCTGGGGGCCCAGCCTTTCCACGAGCCAGGTGCTGGGCGGCGGGACGCTGTGGATACTCGGGGACATCGTGGGGCTGCCGTTCCTGGCCGCGATGCTGATCCAGATGATCAGGGAGGACGAGTCCGAGGCCAAGGAGATCGACGCGGAGCTCGACGCCAGGGATGCGGCGCGGGCGGCCGCGGTGACGGCCGCCCCCCCGGGAGCGGCGGAGGCCGGTGACGCCGCGGCGGACCGGCCGTGGTGGGAGAGCGACCCGAGATTCGCCGGCCGGTTCCAGGCCGTCGACGACGGAGGCGGGAACTAGTCGGCCGGCCGGCCCGAGCCTGTCAGTAGCAGCGGCGGACCAGGAACGACCAGCCCGACCCGGGCAGGGCGGTGACCATGACGAACTCCTGCGACTTCAGCATGCACCAGGCGGGCACGTCGGTTTCCGCGGCCGGATCGTCGGCCAGCACCGCCACGAGCTGGCCCACCGGCACCTCGCGGATCCGCTCGGCCAGCATGATGATCGGGATCGGGCACTTGCGGCCCATCGCGTCGATCGTCAGCGCCGCGGCCGGTGCCGCCGCGGCGGGGTCGGACGGCTGCGGCGCGCCCGGGTGGTGCACGGCAGGGCGCTGGGGACTCACGCGGCTAACCTCCAGCTGGCGCTCGGCGGGCGGCGGGGGAACGGCCCGGCCATGCGAGGATACGGCCAGCCGTTTCCCCGCGAGGGCTTTCCTACCGATACCCAGATCGCGGCGGGGGTAAGCACCGGCCGCGTCGCGGCCGCCCATTCCGCGGGGGTCCCCTGAGGCGGGCTGAGGCTGCGCGATACTGTTTTCCACGACAGGCTGTAGGACGTTCGAATTACCGGCCTGGATGGGTCGGCAGTCACCCCTGTCGGGAAGGCTTCCTGTGAGTCTCAACCGCACTGCTCCGCCGCGGAGCGGGCGAGAGCGGTCGGCGCGGCGCGGTGCGGCGCGCTGGGTGCCGAGGGCCGTCGTCGCGGCGTTCGTGCTGCTCGCCACCACGGGCTGCACGTCGAACGCGTTCACCCGCCTCGGCATGCTGCCGCCGGTGACCAAGCAGGGCAAGGTGACGCTGACCCTATGGCAGGGATCCTGGATCGCCGCGTTCGCGGTCGGCTTCACGGTCTGGGGGCTGATCCTCTGGGCGGTGGTGTTCCACCGCAAGCGCTCCGACCGGGTGCCCGACCAGGTGCGCTACAACCTGCCGATCGAGGTGCTGTACACGGTGCTGCCGTTCATCATGGTCGGCATCCTGTTCTACTTCACGGCCAGGGACGAGAACTACATCGACGCCCTCCCGCCGCATCCCGACGTGGTCGTCAACGTGATCGGTTTCCAGTGGAGCTGGGAGTTCCAGTACCCGCAGTACAAGGTGCCACGCTCGGAAGCCGGCATCGTGACGTCGCTGGGCCAGATGTGGAACGGCGATACGCCGGGCAACGAGAACCAGCTGCCGCTGCTGGAGATCCCGACCGGCGAGACCGTCCGGTTCAACCTCACCTCGACCGACGTCATCCACTCGTTCTGGATCGTGCCGTTTGAGTTCAAGCGCGACGTGATCCCCGATCACCCGAACCACTTCGAGGTGACGCCGACCCAGACCGGCACGTTCATCGGCCGGTGCACCGAGCTTTGCGGCCTGTACCACAGCCGGATGCTGTTCACGGTGAAGATCGTGACGCCGGCCCAGTTCCGCAAGTGGATCACGGCGCAGCAGGCGCTGGAGACCGCATCTGGGGGTGCTCAGTGACCACCATCGACAGGCCGGCCCCGGTCGCCGCGCCGAGCGGTTACCGCAAGGGCTCGCTCCTGGCCGACTGGCTGTCCTCCACCGACCACAAGATCATCGGCCACCTGTACCTGATCACCTCGTTCTTCTTCTTCCTGGCCGGCGGCCTGATGGCCATGATCATGCGGGCACAGCTGATGGGGCCGGACAACCACATCGTGTCCGACCAGCAGTACAACGAGCTGTTCACCATGCACGGCACGATCATGCTGCTGCTGTTCGCCACCCCGCTGTTCGTCGGGTTCGCCAACGAGATCATGCCGCTGCAGATCGGCTCGCCCGACGTGGCGTTCCCGCGGCTGAACCTGTTCAGCTACTACCTGTTCCTGTTCGGCGGGCTGATCCTGCTGATCAGCTTCATCACGCCCGGCGGCGCGGCGGCCTTCGGCTGGTACGCGTACTCGCCGCTGACCAGCTCGCTGTACTCGCCCGGCATCGGCGGCGACATGTGGATCATGGGCCTGGTGCTGGCCGGGTTCGGCACGATCCTGGGCGGGGTCAACTTCATCACCACGATCTTCTGCATGCGCGCCCCCGGCATGACCATGTTCCGGATGCCGATGTTCACCTGGAACGTCCTGCTGACCAGCATGCTGGTGCTGCTGGCCTTCCCGGTGCTCACCGCCGCGCTGCTGGTGCTGGAGATCGACCGCAAGCTCGGCGCGCAGGTATTCAGCGCCTCCAGCGGCGGGGCCATCTTGTGGCAGCACCTGTTCTGGTTCTTCGGCCATCCCGAGGTCTATATCGTGGCGTTGCCGTTCTTCGGCATCGCCACGGAAATCCTGCCGGTATTCGCCCGCAAGCCGCTGTTCGGCTACAAGGGCTTCGTCGGCGCGACGATCGCGATCGCGGGCCTGTCGCTCACCGTGTGGGCGCACCACATGTTCACCACCGGCGCGGTCCTGCTGCCGTTCTTCTCGTTCATGACCTTCCTGATCGCGGTCCCGACGGGCCTGAAGTTCTTCAACTGGTGCGGCACGATCTGGCGCGGCCAGCTCACGTTCGAGCCCCCGATGCTGTTCGCGCTTGGTTTCCTGGTGAGCTTCCTGTTCGGCGGGCTGACCGGGGTCATCCTGGCCTCGCCGCCGCTGGACTTCGCGGTCAGCGACTCCTATTTCGTCGTGGCGCACTTCCACTACGTGCTGTTCGGCACCGTGGTGTTCACGATGTTCGGCGGGTTCTACTTCTGGTGGCCGAAGTGGACCGGCAAGATGCTGGACCACACGCTCGGCAAGTGGCACTTCTGGTCGGTGTTCATCGGGTTCAACCTGACCTTCCTGGTGCAGCACTGGCTCGGGCTCATGGGCATGCCGCGCCGGGTGGCGAACTACCCGTTCCTGCCGCACCTGGCCACGACGCTGAACGACATCTCCTCGATCGGCGCGTTCATCCTGGGCGC
>JASIJN010000104.1 GCA_030050125.1 Streptosporangiaceae bacterium
CAGGACCGCCCGCCGGGCCTGCTCCAGCTCGGCCCGCTCGGCCTGCCCCGCCGCCTGCACCTGAGCCCGCCGCCGGGCGGCCATCGCATCGGCCGCCACTCCCACCGCCGCCAGCCCCAGGCACCCCGCCACGCCGGTCCCGCCAAGTCCCAGGTGCCAGAGCCACGGCACCAGCGTCAGCGCCCCCATCCAGCACAACACCGCCCGGCTCTGCCGCGCGCCCGCCACCGCGAAGCAGGCCACCACCCCGGCCAGCAGCACCGGACCCCACGACCAGCCCCAGCGCCAGCCCACCTGCGCATGCGGCACCAGCCACAATCCCGCCCATCCCAGCCGCCACCCGAGCAGCGGGTACCGCCCGGCCAGCGCCACCGGGACCACCACCGCCAGCGCCACGAGCACGTCCAGCGTCGCCGCGTTCATCGGGGTGCTGAAGAACACCGGGGCAGCCTTCTGGATGAGGAGGACATCGTGGGTGGTGACGAAGGTCCGCTTGGCGGCGACGCGCCGGGCCACCCGCTGGGCGCCCTCCCCGAGCGGAACAACGGTCAGGGGACGGCCCCGGGTGGAAGGGGCGGGCGACCAGAAGCCGAACAGGCCGGCCGGGCCGCCCAGCCTGCGCACGCCGGCCAGGCTGACCATGGCCAGCAAGCCCGTGACCGTGGCGAGCCCGCCGTATACCGCCCGGCGCTGCCACGGCGAGCGCCACACCGGGGCCGGATCGCCGCCCCAGGCCACGCCGGCCAGCCCCCGCCACAACCACCGCGTCACCGGCCACACCCGCGACGCCACCCGCCGCCTTGCCGCACCTGCCATCAGCACCACCCCGGACAACCCGTCCACGCAGCCAGGTTAAGCCGACCCGGCCCCCGCGGTCGTCCCGCCGCAGATTGTCATACCCAGGTATGACGGAGCTTGCCAGCAAACCACCCCGCGGCCGTAGGATTCGGTAGCCACCGGACAGCCGAGATGGGAGGAAGTGTGGCCGCTGGCACCACCACCGCCCGTCACGCGCGGCTGCCGGGCGACCGGATCCGGCGCATCGCCCGCGCGTACTGGCCCGACATCGCGTGGGCGGTCTTCGTCGGGCTGAACCTCATCGCCATGCGCCTCATCCCGGCCTGGGGATCGGTCCCGTTCCTCATCATCTGGATCAGCCTGACCGCGATCTACGGTTTCCGGCTCTGGCGGCTCGGGTCGACGGTGCTCACCGTTTCGCTCGTGACCCTGGCCACCGGGGGCCTGATCGGCTGGCAGGTACTGCGCGGCGAGCAGGACGGTGACTACCTGGCCGAGGTTCCGCTGCTCGCCCTGATGTTCGTGATCGTCGTGTGGCATGCCCGGCGGCGGATGGCCGCCATGGAGGAGATGAAGCGCGTCTCCGAGCACAACCTGGTCCTGCTGGACCAGCAGCGACGGTTCCTGCAGGACGTGTCCCACGAGCTGGGCACGCCGATCACGATCGCCCTCGGCCACGCCGAGCTGATCACCCACGCGGCCACCGACCAGACGATCGCCAAGGACGCCCGGGTGGCCGTGGAGGAACTCCTCCGGATGCGCCGGCTCGCCAACCGCCTGGTGCTGCTGGCGTCGACCGACAACCCGGACTTCCTCCACCTGGCCCCGGTGGACACCACCGAGCTGCTGATGGAGATCCTGCACCGGTGGAGCCAGACGCCCCGGCGCTGGTCCCTCGGCACCGTGACCGACGCGCGCCTGCTGGCCGACCGGGACCGGCTGACCGTGGCCCTGGACGCGCTGATCGAGAACGCCGTCGACCACACCGACGCCGGCGGCCGGATCGAGCTGAGCGCCTGGCTGGCGGACGGGAAGATCGTCCTGAGCGTCAGGGACACCGGCTCGGGCATCCCGGCCGCCGACATCGGGCTGATCTTCGACCGGTTCACCCGGGTCGGGACCGGCCGCAGCCGGCAGACCGGCGGGTTCGGCCTCGGGCTGGCGGTGGTGAAGGCGATCGCGCAGGCTCATCACGGCTCGGTGCACGTGCGCAGCGTGGTGGGTCAGGGCTCGGTGTTCGATCTGTTCATCCCGGCCTCGGAGGTCCGCCCCGCGTTAGCGTTACCGTCCGACCCTGACGCGCAGGCCTGAGCGCCGCCCGGCGCGTTACCTGGGGGCGTCGCCGAGGCGGTATTCGTAGGTGATCTCGTCCAGCCGGCGCTTGAGGTCGTCGTCGAGAGCGAGGCCGACCCCGGCCAGGCTGGCGCCCAGCTGGTCCGGCCGGCTGGCCCCGATGATCGGCGCCGTGATCACCGGGTTGGCCAGCACCCAGGCCACCGCGAGCGTGACCAGGTCCGCGCCGGCCTCCCCGGCCAGCTCGCGGATGGCCTCGACCGTGTCGAACTCCCGGTCGTGCCAGTAGCGGTCCTGGTAGTTCTGGGCCGCCGTGCCGAGGGTGAACCGGGTGCCCTCGGGCGGCGGGCTCTGCCTGACGTGCTTGCCGGAGAGCAGGCCCCCGGCGATCGGGTTGTAGGGGATGACGCCGATGCCCTCCTCGCCGCAGTACGGCAGCATTTCCCGCTCGATCTGGCGGAAGAGCAGGTTGTAGCGGGGCTGGACGCAGTCGAGGCGGGCCAGCCGCAGCGTCTCGGTCCGGCCGACGGCCCTGACCAGCTGGTAGGTCAGGAAGTTCGAGCATCCGAGGTAACGCACCTTGCCCTGGTGGACCAGGTCATCGAGGGCGCCCAGGGTCTCGTCGATCGGCGTCGCCGGGTCATACCCGTGCAGCTGGTACAGGTCGATGTAGTCGGTCTGCAGCCGCCGCAGGGAGTCCTCGACGGCGGACAGGATGTGCTTGCGGGAGTTACCGGCGTCGAAGGGCGCCGGGCCGGTCGGGGCGAAGCACTTGGTGGCCACGATGAAACGGTCCCGCTTCCCGCGCAGCCAGCGCCCCAGGATCTCCTCGGTCAGGCCCCGGGTGGACAGGTCCCCGCCCAGGGGGTACGCGTCCGAGCTATCGAGGAAGTCGACGCCTCCGTCCGCGGCCCGGTCGAGGATCGACACCGAGGTCGTCTCGTCGCACTGCAGTCCGAAGGTCATCGTGCCCAGGCACAGCCTGGATACCTGAAGGCCGGTCCGGCCGAGTCGGGTGTGTTCCACACGAGCACGTTACGCGGGCCGGTCCGGCCGCCGCCATTGGATGGTCTGTCTGTTTCGCGGCGAAATTTCGCGAGTGGCTGGCTCGGGAGACCGGGTAGGGCTAGGGAGAACACTGCGATGCCACACGGGGGAGGACTCGCGATGAGCAGTGGCTTCTACGGGCCAGAAGGCTTCGGCTCCAGCCCGTTCGATGACTTTCTCGCCCGGATCTACGGCGCGGGGGGCCAGCGGCGCCCGTCCCAGCGAGTGGACATCACCCGGCTGATGAGCGGGCCTGCCCGCCAGCTGCTGGGCGCGGCGGCGGCCCACGCGACCGAGCGGGGCGGAACGGATCTCGGCACCGAGCACCTGCTCTGGGCGGCGGCCACGCTGGAGCCCACCCGGCAGTTGCTGGTGCGCGCCGGCTCCGACCCCAGCGCCCTGGCCGACGCCGTCGAGAGCCAGGAGCCAAGCCGCGAGCGCAGCAGCGAGCCGCCGCAGCTGACGCCGGGAGCCAAGCGCGCGCTGCTGGACGCGCACCAGATCTCACGCTCGCTCGGGTCGACCTACATCGGGCCCGAGCACATACTGTTCGCGCTGGCGGTGAACCCGGAGTCGTCGGCCGGCCGGATGCTCGGCGCCGCGCACGTGACGCCGGAGGCGCTCCAGGCCGCCCTCACCGGCCAGGGCGTGCCGCCCGGGGCCGGCGGTCCCGGCGGCCGGTCGGCCACCCCCACGCTGGACGAGTTCGGCCGCGACCTCACCGCCATGGCCCAGGAGGGGCGGGTCGATCCGGTCATCGGCCGCGACGGCGAGATCGAGCAGACCATCGAGGTGCTCTCCCGGCGGGGCAAGAACAACCCGGTGCTGATCGGGGAGGCCGGGGTCGGCAAGACCGCGATCGTGGAGGGCATCGCCCAGCGCATCGTGGACGACGAAGTCCCGCAGATGCTGTCGGGCAAGCGCGTGGTCCAGCTCGAGCTGTCCGGCGTGGTGGCCGGCACCCGTTACCGCGGCGACTTCGAGGAACGGATGAAGAAGATCATTGACGAGATCCGCGAGCACGGCGACGAGCTGATCATCTTCATCGACGAGCTGCACACGCTGGTCGGAGCGGGCGGCAGCACCGAGGGCGGCATGGACGCCGGCAACATGGTCAAGCCGGCCCTGGCCCGCGGCGAGCTGCACGTCGTCGGCGCGACCACGCTGGACGAGTACCGCAAGAACATCGAGAAGGATGCCGCGCTGGCCCGGCGGTTCCAGCCGATCCTGGTGCCGGAGCCCACCGTCGACGACACGCTCGCGATCCTGCACGGGCTGCGCGACCGGTACGAGGCGCACCACCAGGTCCGCTACACCGACGAGGCGCTGAACGCGGCCGTCGAGCTGTCGGACCGCTACATCACCGACCGGTACCTGCCCGACAAGGCCATCGATCTCATCGACCAGGCCGGGGCCCGGGTCCGGCTGCGGACCAAGACGCCCGGCGTGGACCTGCGCGACCTCGAACGGCGGGTCGAGGAACTGCGGCGGGACAAGGATCAGGCGGTGGCCAGCGAGCAGTACGAGCAGGCCTCTCGGCTGCGGGACGAGATCGAGGAGACCCGCCGCCAGGTGGAGCAGCGCGGCAAGGGCGAGAGCGCGGTGCCTGAGGTCGTGGTCAACGACATCGCCGAGGTGGTGTCCCGGGCCACCGGCGTGCCCGTGCAGCAGCTGACCGAGGAGGAGAAGGACCGGCTGCTGGGCCTGGAGCAGCACCTGCACGAGCGGATCATCGGGCAGGACCAGGCCGTCGCGGCGGTGTCCGAGGCGGTCCGGCGCTCCCGGGCCGGGCTCGGCGACCCGCAGCGCCCGGTCGGCAGCTTCCTGTTCCTCGGGCCGACCGGGGTGGGCAAGACCGAGCTGGCCCGCGCGCTGACCGAGGCGCTGTTCGGCGCGGACAGCAGGATGATCCGGCTCGACATGAGTGAGTTCCAGGAGCGGCACACGGTGAGCCGCCTCATCGGCGCGCCGCCCGGCTACGTCGGTTACGAGGAGGCCGGCCAGCTCACCGAGGCGGTGCGGCGGCGGCCGTACTCCGTGGTACTGCTGGACGAGATCGAGAAGGCCCATCCGGACGTGTTCAACATCCTGCTGCAGATCCTCGACGACGGCAGGCTGACCGACGGCCAGGGCCGGACCGTCGACTTCAAGAACACCGTCCTGATCATGACCAGCAACCTCGGGTCCGACCTGGTGGCCAGGCGCGGAACCACGCTCGGCTTCGGGGCCACCGCGGCAGCCTCGGCCGAGGGCCAGGAGAGCGCGCTGCAGGACCAGATGACGCGCCGGCTGCGGGAGTCGTTCCGTCCCGAGTTCCTGAACCGGATCGACGAGATCATCGTCTTCCGCCAGCTGGACAAGACCGAACTGCAGCAGATCACCGAGCTCCTGCTCGAGGAGACCCGCCGCCGGATGCACGGGCAGGGCGTGACGGTGCGCTTCACCCCGGCCGCCGTGGACTGGATCGCCGAGCACGGCTTCCAGCCCGAGTTCGGCGCCCGGCCGATGCGCCGGACCATCCAGCGCGAGGTGGACAACCAGCTGTCCCGGATGCTGCTGAACGGCCAGATCTCCTCCGGCCAGGAGACCACCGTCGACGTCGAGGACGGCCTGCTGTCCTTCGAAACCAGCGCCCAGCCCGCCGCGGTGCCGTGACCAGCCATGATGTTGCTGGGTCGGCTGACGCATCGCTCGGCGCTCGACGGGCTGCTGGACTCCGCCTGCGACGGCTGCAGCAGCGTCCTGGTGCTGCGCGGGGAGCCGGGAGCCGGGAAGACGGCGCTGGTCGATTACGCGATCGAGCGGGCCAAGGACTTCCTCGTGACGCCGGTGAGCGGCGTGGAGTCGGAGATGGAGCTGGCCTTCGCGGCGCTGCACCAGCTGTGCCTGCTGCTGCCTGGCCGGCAGGCCACCCTGCCAGAGCCGCAGCGCGACGCGATCGCCACCGCGTTCGGAACCCGCGCCGGGCCGCCGCCGGACCGGTTCCTGGTCGGCCTGGCCGCGCTCAGCCTGCTGTCCGAGGTGGCCGAGCAGCAGCCGGTGCTGTGCACCATCGACGACGCGCAGTGGCTGGACCGCGCGTCGGCGCAGACGCTGGCGTTCGTGGCGCGCAGGCTGCTGGCCGAGCCGGTCGCACTGATCGTCTCGACCCGCGACCGCGCCGATATCTTCACCGGGCTGCCGGAGCTTTCGGTCAGCGGCCTCGGCCAAGGTGATGCCCGCGCGCTGCTGCGGTCGGCGCTGACCGCCCCGCTCGACAGGCGGGTGCGGGACCGGATCGTCGCCGAGACCAGGGGCAACCCGCTGGCGTTGCTCGAGCTGCCGCGGGGACTGACGCCCGCCGAGCTGGCGGGAGGGTTCGGCGCCCTCGACGCGCCGACCCTGTCCGGCCGGATCGAGGAGAGCTTCCGCCGGCGCGACGAGTCGCTCCCTGAGGCGAGCCGGCGGCTGGTGCTGCTCGGGGCGGCGGAGCCGACCGGAGACCCGCTGCTGCTCTGGCGGGCCGCCGCGCTGCTCGGGATCGGGCCGGACACGGCCGACGCCGCGACGGCGGACGGACTGCTGTCGATCGGCACCAGGGTGACGTTCCCGCACCCGCTGGCGCGCTCGGCCGTCTACCGGTCGGCCGCGCCGGCCGACAGGCGGGCCGTGCACCAGGCTCTGGCCGACGCCACCGACCCCGTGGCCGACCCCGATCGCCGGGCCTGGCACCGGGCCGAGGCGG
>JASIJN010000105.1 GCA_030050125.1 Streptosporangiaceae bacterium
GGCCCCACCGGAATAGCCTGCGGCCGTGGCCCCCCGGTTCCGTGCCATCGGGGCCTGATCCCTGTCCGGCCTCGGCCGGGTTTCCGGTTATGTCAGCGGCGTGGCCGACCGCGGCCGACCTGTTATCACTGTCCGATTCTCTATCGAATCGCTCGGTTTCGAGCATCCGGGCAATCTCCCGTCGTACTCCCGGGCACGCGGGCCAAAGGCCGACCCGTTCGCGCCGCGCAGGAGTTGTTCGTACGCGGTGGCTGACACGACGGGTGCCGCGGTGCCGTTAGCGGCGGCGGTGTCCGTGTGTCCCAAGCGCGTTTCCCATTCCTGTCCTTCGGCCGGGGCCCCGCCTGGAGGGGTGGGCACCGGCCCGGCCGCCACCGGTCGGGCGGGCTCCACGGCCAGCGCCCCGGTTTCGGCCTCCGTGCCAAGCGGCCCCTGCGCCAGCCGGGTCACCAGGGGTGGTGACGAGGGCGTCAGGGCCGCCTTTGTGCTAGCCACCTGGCTGAGCGCAGCCAGGATGTCGTCGGGCCGCACGGCGGGGGTCACGTGCCGTACGACCATGCGAAGTATCACACCGTGCGGGTCCGCCTCAGGCGCGGGCGGCTCCAGCTCCAGCCTGACCACGGCGGCGCGGGCGTCGAGCCGCCGGATTCCCTTGCTGGTGAGGCGCTCCACCATGATGGTCTCCGCGGCCAGGAACGCCTGTACGGCCCGGGCCGCATCGGCCCGGGCCACGCCCGGCAGGACCGCCCGCCACTGCGACCCCTCGAGTCGCAGGGCACCCGTCCTGCCCCGCCCGTCAGCCAGTTCCAGAACCTCGATCACGTCAATCCCGTCCGGCAGGGCGGCGTTGAGCCGGTCCCTCACGTCCGATACCGGACACGCGCCGGTCAGCGAGATCTCCAGGTACTCGGCCTCGCTCGCGGTTCCCGTCGGAGCTCCGCCCGCGTACGAGATCTTCGGATGCGGCGAGAACCCCGCTGAGAATGCGACGGGCAAGCCGGCCCTCCGCACTCCCCGCTCGATCGCACGCGCGATGTCCCTGTGGCTCGCGAAACGCATCCTGCCTCTCTTAGCGTACCTGATCACCAGGCGCTGAGCCACGGGCACGGGAGGTGGGCCGGCGGGCACGGGCCGTGACATCTACGCTCCGTTCCCGGGCATGCGGGGACGGGCGCCGACGGGGGTGCCGGAAACCGGAGTCAGCGGCAGGAGCCTGGCGCCGGTGGGGCCGGCCTGGATCTCGGTGCCCATCGAGGGGCAGACGCCGCACTCGAAGCACGGGGTCCAGCGGCAGTCGTCGACTTCCTCGGCCCCGGCCGGGTCGATCGCGGCCAGCCAGTCCTGCCAGAGCCAGTCCCGGTCCAGGCCCGCGTCCAGGTGGTCCCAGGGCAGTACCTCCTGGTACCCGCGCTCCCTCGTGGTGTACCAGGCCAGATCGACGCCCTCGCCGGCCAGGGCCTGCGCGGCGCAGCGCTGCCAGCGGTCGAAGGAGAAGTATTCGCTCCAGCCGTCGAACCTGGCCCCCTCGGCCCAGGCCGCCCTGATCACCTTCGCCACCCGGCGGTCGCCGCGCGACAGCAGGCCCTCGACCATCGACGGCTGCCCGTCGTGATAGCGCAGCCCGATCGACTTGACGTAGGCCCTGTCGGACCGCAGCGCCGCGCCGAGCGCCCGGAGCCGGTTGTCCACCGTCTCATGGTCGCACTGCGACGCCCACTGGAACGGGGTGTGCGGCTTGGGCACGAAGGCGCCGATGGACACCGTGCACCGAATGTCGCGCCGCCCGGTGGCCTGCCGGCCGGCCTCGATCACCCGGCGGGCCACCCGGGCGATCGCGACCACGTCCTCGTCGGTCTCGGTGGGCAGGCCGCACATGAAGTACAGCTTCACCTGGCGCCACCCGCTGGCGTACGCCGTGGTGACCGTCTTGATCAGGTCTTCCTCGGTGACCATCTTGTTGATCACCTTGCGGATCCGGTCGGTGCCGCCCTCCGGTGCGAACGTGAGCCCGGACCGGCGGCCGTTTCGGCTCAGCTCGTCGGCCAGGGTCACGTTGAACGCGTCGACCCGGGTGGACGGCAGGGACAGGCCGGTGTTCGTCCCCTGGTAGCGGTCCGCGAGACCGGTCGCGATCTCGTTGATCTCGCTATGGTCGGCGCTGGACAGCGAGAGCAGGCCCACCTCGCTGAAGCCGCTGGCGGCCAGGCCCGCCTCGACCACCTCGCCGATGGTGGTGACGGTGCGTTCGCGCACCGGACGGGTGATCATCCCGGCCTGGCAGAACCGGCAGCCGCGGGTGCAGCCGCGGAAGATCTCTACGCTGAGCCGCTCGTGCACCGACTCGGCCACCGGCACCAACGGCTTGCGCGGGTAGGGCCAGGAGTCCAGGTCCATGACCGTGTGCTTGGCGACCGCCCTGGGGACCCCGGGCCGGTTCGGCGTCACCCGGGCGATCGGGCCGTCGGGCAGGTAGTCCACGTCGTAGAAGCGCGGCACGTAGACGCCGCCGGCGGCCGCCAGCCGCAGCAGCAGGCCGTCCCGGCCGCCGGGCCGCCCGGCCCGCTTCCAGTCCCGGATCAGCTCGGTGATGGCGAGAACGGCCTGCTCGCCGTCGCCGAGGACGGCGCCGTCCAGGAACTCGGCGATCGGTTCCGGGTTGAACGCCGCGTGCCCGCCGGCCAGCACCACCGGGTCGTCCGGGCCGCGCTCGGCCGAGGCCAGCGGGATCCCGGCCAGGTCGAGGGCGGTCAGCAGGTTGGTGTAGCCGAGCTCGGTGGCGAAGCTCACGCCGAGCACGTCGAACGCCCGGACCGGCCGGTGAGCGTCCACGGTGAACTGCGGCACCCCGTGTTCGCGCATCAGCCTCTCTAGGTCAGGCCAGACGCTGTACGTGCGCTCGGCCAGCACGTCGTCGCGTGCGTTCAATATCTCATAAAGAATCTGAATGCCCTGATTGGGCACCCCTACCTCGTAGGCATCCGGATACATCAGGGCCCACCGGACGTCGGCGGCATCCCAGTCCTTGACCACGGAGTTCAGCTCGCCGCCGACGTACTGGACCGGCTTGCGCACGTGCGGCAGCAGCGGTTCCAGTCGTGGGTAGACGGACGAGACGGGCATCGTCACAGCTTACCGATGCCGGGCGCGGGCCGGTTGCTGGCGCGGGTTGGTGGCGCGGGCGGGCGCCGGCCCGGATAACCCGACCCGTTAGCGCCCGCGGCGTTGCGGGCAGGTAGCCTGGTGCGGCCCCGCGGTGCCAGAACGGCGTCTCGCAGCTTAGATGACCACAGTCGTGCCGGGGGCGTCCGCGGGCCATCTACAGTGTGAACGCTTGCTGTCCTCCGGACACCGAACACGCCTGCCGCGTCGATGAGAGGGTGGGATGCAGATCACGTGCACGGGCCATGCCGGCCTGCATATCGAAACCCGCCGCGGGACGATCCTGTGCGACCCCTGGAAGAACCCGGCGTACTTCGACTCGTGGTTCGTGTTCCCTGACAACACTGACCTGGACTGGGACCGCTACGGCGACGTCGACTATCTGTACGTGTCCCACCTGCACAAGGATCACTTCGACCCGCAGAACCTGAGCGAGCACGTGTCCCGGGACGCCACGGTGCTGCTGCCCGACTTCCCCGTGCCGGACCTGCGCAATGAGCTCGAGGCGCTGGGCTTCACGAAGTTCATCGTGATCCCCAGCGGCAAGGAAACCGAGGTCGGCGGCCTGCGGCTGATGATCCAGGCGTTGCAGTCCCCGGCGGACGGGCCGCTGGGCGACTCGGCCCTGGCCGTCGACGACGGGACGGCCAGGATCCTGAACCAGAACGACGCCCGGCCGGTGGACCTGGACGCGCTGCAGTCGTTCGGCCCGTACGACGTGCATTTCCTGCAGTTCTCCGGGGCGATCTGGTGGCCGTGGGTCTACGACCTGCCGCAGGCCGCGCTGCGCTCGTTCGGGGCGACGAAACGGGAGACCGGCATGGACCGGGCGACCCGCTACGTCAAGGCGATCGGGGCCAGGTACGTGGTTCCCTCCGCGGGCCCCCCGTGCTTCCTCGACGAGGAGCTGTTCGCGTTCAACGACCTGAACTGCGATTCGTGGAACACCTTCCCCGATCACCCGGTGTTCCTGGACTACCTGCGCGACAAGGGCATCGAGGGCGGCACGCTGCTGACCCCGGGCGCGGTCCTCGACGTCGACCAGGACCACTGCGAGGTGCGCTGGCCGACCACCATGGAAGAGGCCATGGTGCCGTTCACCGACAAGCGGCGCTACCTGCGCGACTATGCCGCGCGGAAGCGGGGCCAGATCGAGGCCGACAAGCGCGCCTGGCCCGTGCCCGGCATCGACGTGCTCGCCGAGCTGAAGAAGTGGTTCGAGCCGCTGCTCGAGCTGGCCGGCCACATCCGGGCCGGGATCGGCGGGCCGGTGCTGCTCCGGCTGGGCGACGGGCGGCCGATCGTCATCGACTTCCCGGCCGGCGAGGTCCGGGCCTACGCCGGCGAGACCTGCCGGTACCAGTTCACCTTCGAGCGCCCGCTGGTCGAGCGCCTGATCGCCGACCACGAGGTCGACTGGGTCAACAGCCTGTTCCTGAGCCTGCGGTTCCGGGCCAGTCGCGTGGGGCAGTACAACGAGTACCTCTACACGTTCTTCAAGTGCCTGGCACCGGACCGGCTGATGTACGCGGAGGGCTGGTACGCGGACAAGGCCCACGACGAGGGGGACATCCAGCTGGACGGCTGGATCGTCCAGCGCCGCTGCCCGCACCTGCGGGGCGACCTCACCCGGTTCGGCGAGATCTCGGGAACCACCCTCACCTGCAAGGTGCACGGCTGGCAGTTCGACCTGGCGACCGGCCACTGCCTGAGCACCGACGACGACTCCTACCGGCTGCGCTGCCGCCCCGCCACGGGCTCCGGTTCGGGCTAGGCGAAGACGTTGCGGTGCCGGTGCACCGCCTGGAGCACGCCGATCGCGAGCATGTCGACGTACATGGCCGACCCGCCGTACGAGACGAACGGCAGGGGCAGGCCGGTGACCGGCATGATGCCCACCGTCATCCCGATGTTGATGAACGACTGCACCGCGAACCAGATCGCGATCCCCGACGCGAGCAGCATGCCGAACTGGTCGTCCGCCCGGGCCGCGATCCGCAGCGCCCGCAGCAGCAGGATGGCCAGGAGCAGGATGATCACGGCGGCGCCCGCGAAGCCGAGTTCCTCCCCCGCCACGGCGAAGATGAAGTCCGTGTGCTGCTCCGGCACGAAGTTCCCGGCGATCATCGAGCCGTGGAACAGGCCCTGGCCGAACACGCCGCCCGATCCGATCGCGATCTTGGCCTGCGCGGCGCTGTACCCGGTGCCGGCCGGGTCCGCCGACGGGTGAATGAACGCGGTCAGCCGGCCCAGCTGGTATGCCTTGAGCAGGTGCAGCTTCAGCACCGCGAGCACCGTGAGCGCTCCCCCGGCGAGCAGCCCGGCCAGCCAGTACAGCCGGATCCCGGACAGCGCGATCAAGCCCAGCACGATCACCAGGATCAGGATGGTCACGCCCAGGTCGGGCTCCTTGATGATCAGCACCAGCGGCACCAGGGCTACGGCGGCGGTCAGGCCGACCGCTCGCATCCTGGGCCGCGGGCCGGCGCGGTGGGGATCGCTCAGGAACATGGCGGCGAGCAGGATGACCGCGAGCTTGGCCAGCTCGGACGGCTCGATCTGGTAGCCGGCCGGCAGCGTGATCCACGACTTGGAGCCGTTGACCGGCGTCCCCAGCGGGCTCAGCGCGGCGATCAGGCCCAGGATGGAGATGCCGTAGATCACCGGCGCATACAGCCGCAGTCGCCGGTAATCCAGCAACGCCGTGCCCACCAGCAGGATGAGGCCTATGACGATGGCCAGGACCTGCTTCACGAAGTAGGTGCGCGGGTCGGCCCCGCGGGTGGCGGACCAGACCAGCAGCGTGCCGAGCAGGCTGAGCGCCAGGACCGTGGCGAGCAGGATCCAGTCCAGGTGGCGCAGCGC
>JASIJN010000106.1 GCA_030050125.1 Streptosporangiaceae bacterium
AGCAGGCCACGGCCGCTGGGCCGGTCGACGTCGGCCGGGGCGGCCGGCTGATCCGGGATGATGCGCGCCGGATGCCGGTCGAGGACCGACACCTCCACCATCGCGCCGTTCCTCCGGCAGGTCAGCCGCACCGGGGTCCCTGCGTGCACGATCGCGTTCGTGACCAGTTCGCTGGCCAGCAGCACCGCATCGGTGACCAGGTTGGCGCCGGCCGATAAGCCCCAGGAAATGAGGGTTTCCCGGACGAAGCAGCGGGCGGTGGCCACCGCGGCTGGGTCGGGCGCAAAGTCCGCGGCAGCGCAAAGGTCCCGGTCGTGGTCCACGTGCCTTCCTGGCGCCAGCGCTGTCGTTCGCAGCGGGCCACCTCTCCCCATCGTCGCAGACTCCAGACGCTGGCACACCGCGCCAGCGCCGTCCGGCCCCGCGACGGCCGAGGTATGCGGGGAACGACCGGGCCGGGATAGAGTCGCTGCAGCGCGACGAGAACATCTCGCTCGCGGCATCTGTGGAGCTGGACGGGAACGCGACGATGCGCAGCAGCGGACCGGGGAACTTACGCACCGTCGCCGACTCGCGCTAGGAGCACCCGGGTGGCAGAGAAGGCCAAGATCCTGCTCGTCGACGACCGGGCCGAGAACATCGTCGCGCTGGAGGCCATTCTCAGCTCACTGAACCAGACCCTGGTTCCGGCCCGCTCAGGCGACGCGGCGCTCAGGGCACTGCTCAGCGACGAGTTCGCCGTCATCCTGCTCGACGTCCTGATGCCTGGCATGGACGGCTTCGAGACCGCCGCTCACATCAAGCGCCGCCCGAGGACCCGGGACGTTCCGATCATCTTTCTGACCGCGCCGAACGCCGAGCCGGGCTACGCGTTCCGCGGCTACTCGGCCGGGGCGGTGGACTTTATCGCCAAGCCATTCGACCCCTGGTTGCTGCGGGCCAAGGTGTCCGTGTTCGTCGACCTGTACACGAAGAACCGGCAGCTCAGCGACCAGGCTACGATGCTGCGCGCGCAGCTCGGTGAGTCGCTGGCTCACGCCGGGGCCGCCCGCTCCGGCGCCGACCCGGTGCTGGCCGAGCTGTCCGCGCGGCTCGCGGCGGTCGAGGACGTGGTCACGGTGCTGTCCCGCCAGAGCGAGGCCGCGGGCCCGGCCGTGGCCGAGTCCGTCCGCCAGCTCGACCACCGGGTGGCCCGGCTGCGCGGCGTGTTCGAGGCGCTCCGGGTCGATACCTGAGGTCGGCGTCTGCTGACCGGCTTCGGCCCTCAAAGAGGTCGTTCGGCTCGTCCGCGCGATCCGTCTGCTTCCGCGTCGTACTCGCCGGGCTGGTGGCCGGCCGGGAGCCGGTGCCTGGCCAGCCGCGCGGTGGGCGTGCGCGGCAGCTCGGCGATCTCCTGCCAGTACCGGGGCACCTTGAACGCGGCGAGCCGATCCGCGGCGTACGCCCGCAGCTCGTCGAACGACACCCTCGCGGCGCCGGCTGCCACCACGAACGCCTTGATCTCCTCCTCGGACAGCTCGGACTCCACGCCGACCACGGCGGCTTCCAGCACCGAGGGATGCGCCTCGAGGACCTCCTCGACCTCGAGCGGCGACAAGTTCTCGCCGCGGCGTCGCAGCACCTCCTTCTGCCTCCCGACGAACGTGTAGGTCCCGTCGTCGCCCACCGTGACCAGGTCGCCCGTGTGCAGCCAGCCGTCATCGAACAGGGCCGCGGTCTCCTCCGGCATCCCCCAGTAGCCGCGGGTGAGCACCGGGTTGCGCAGCTGCATCTCGCCGGTCTCCCCCGGGCCCAGCACGCGGCCTTCCGGCCCGACCACCCGGGCCTCGTTGACCGTCCCCAGGAACGGATGCTGGCGCACCGCGCCGAGCGTGCCGTACGGCCGGGTCCCCCGGGCCCAGATCAGCCCGTACGGGGACTCCGACATCGCGTAGCCGACCACGATCCGCAGGCCGAACCGGCGCTCCATCTCCAGCTGCCGCTCCCGCTCGGGCGCGGGCCCGGTGTAGCACAGCCGCAGCGGGGTATCGGCGTCGTCCGGGCGGGCCGGCTGGCGCATCAGGATCTCCAGCATCGCCCCGATCGCGTTGAACTCGGTCGCCCCGTGCCGGCGCGCGGCGTCAAGGAACCCGCTGGCGGAGAACCTGGGCAGCAGGATCAGCCCCGCGCCGCAGGCCAGCGAGCCCATCACCGAGTAGGCCGGCGCGTTGATGTGGAACAGCGGCAGGGAGGTCATCAGCCGGTCGGCGGCGGTCAGCTCCATCCAGAACGGGAAGCCCTCGCCCGCCATCGCGTACGCCCGGTGGGTCTGCATGACCAGCTTGGACCGGCCGGTCGTGCCCGAGGTCGGGATCAGCACGGCCAGGTCGTCCGGTCCCACCAGGTCCGGCAGCGCGTCCGCCGCGTCCGGGCCGCCGGGCCGGGGCGCCGACAGCGCCAGCAGCTCGTCCACGTCCAGCAATCCCAGCTCCGGCACCTCGGCGACCTGCGCGGCGTCGACCAGGGCGCCCAGGCCCGCGTCGGTGATCAGGGCCCGCGGCGGCACCTGCGCGACCAGCCCGGCCAGCTCGGCCGGGGCGCTGCGGGGGTTGACCGGCACGGTGACCGCGCCGAGCGAGGCCAGGGCGAGCCAGCACAGCAGGTACGGCGGCGTGGTCCGGGCGGTGACCAGCACCAGGTCATCCCGCCGTACCCCGGCCGAGCCCAGCGATCTCGCGAGTCCGGCCACCCGCGATGCCGCGCCGGCGAAGGTCAGCGTGGTGTCATCGGTGCGCAGCCAGATGCCGTCCGGGTCGCGGGCCGCCGCCGCGGCCAGCAGCCGGGGAATGGTGCCGGAGTACTGCGATCGCCGGTTCGGGCCCGCCGCGCCGGGCGTGCCAGGAGTCATGCCAAAGACGATACGTCGAGGCGGCGCAGCGTCGTGCTGGCCGATCTGGTTCCCGGCACGGTCGTACGAGACATCTGCTGGTCGCGGGGGCCGCGGCGCCGGGCGCCAGGCCGGCTAAGCCGGGGGCGACAGACCGCGGGCCAGCACCTCGAGGACGTCATCCAGCACGTCCCGGGGTACCTGCCGGCCCGCGGTCCAGTCGGCCCAGCGCATGCCGATGAAGTTGCCCACGCCGGTGTACAGGTAGGCGATCACCTCGGGGTCGTACCTGGAGTCCACCTCGCCGGCCAGCTGGGCCTGGCGGACCCCGCGCGCGTAGCCGCGGGCCAGCCGCTCGTAGTACTCGCGGAACAGGCCTGGGTCGACGAACTCCGATTCGCGCACGATGCGGTCGATCCACGGGCGCCGGGACAGCATGTCGAAGAACGCGCCGAAGGCCGCCCGCTCCCTGGACCTCTGGTTCGCCGGGGCGGTCTCCAGCGCCTTCCTCATCGCGTCCCGCAGGTCGGCGTTGATCCGCCGGACCACGGCCGCGAAGATGTCCTCCTTCGAGGAGAAGTGAGCGTAGAAGCTGCCGGTCGCCATGCCCGCCCGGGCACAGATTCCGGCCACGCTGGTGCGCCGGTAGCTGCGCTCGCCGAACAGCTGCTCGGCCGCTGACAGCAGCCGCTCGGCCGGCGGACGGTCATCTCCCGTCGCCGGCCGGCGGCTGGACGTGGCAGTCACGCGTCGTTCTCCGTCCTGACTCCTGCCCGGCCCGCCGGAGGGCTGCCGGGCAGGGGTGTCACGGCGACGGTATCCCGCTGGCCGGGGCGCTCGGCTGCCCGCCGGTGTAGGTCGTGATCGCTCCGGTCGGGCTGTCGTCCGTGACCTGGACCGGGCCAGTCGGGACGAGCGCGCCGTTATTGATCATGGCCATGTACGCGCCGGTGATGCCGTTGTGGTCGGTGGACGAGTAAGCATAGGGCGCGACCGAGAACCCCTGCGGCAGCCCGCCGTTGATCGCGTTGATCAGATCCTGCCTGGTCGGGTTGCGCCCGGCCTTGAGCATGGCCTGAACGAACGTGTAGGCGACCGCGATCCCGTAGGCCACGTTGCCGTCCAGCGGGTACTTGGCCAGGTACTTGTTATGGATCATGGTCATCAGCTTGATCCAGCTGTTGCTGGTGTCACCGAGCGACGGCAGGTAACCGTCGGTGATGATGCCCTGGGTCAGCGCGTTGCCCGACACCGTGGCGCCACCCTGCTTGGCGAACGCCTCGAGCAGGCCGGCCAGGGTGATCGGGTCCGAGCCCACATCGCTGACCACGAGCTGCGGGGCGAAGTTGAGCTTCAGGCTGATCAGCCGCAGCAGCGCGGTGAACGCGGGGACCGAGAACGACACCACGACCTGGGCCCCGGCCGCCTTGAGCGCGGTCACCTGCGGCGCCACGTTGGTCACCGTCGGGTTATAGCTCTCCGCGGCCACGACCTGGGACTTCGGGATCTCGTAGTTCAGGCCCTTGACCCCGTCCATGCCGAACTCGTCGTCCTGGTAGAAGTAGCCAATCTTCTTGCCCGGGAAGTGCTGCTTGATGTACGCGCCGAGGATCTTGCCCTCGCGGATGTAGTCGAGCTGCCAGCCGAACGTCTCCGGGTAGGCGCTGGGATCGTTCCAGCACTCGCAGCCGGAGGCGACGAACACGTCCGGCACCTTGGAGCTGTTCAGGTACTTCACCACGGCCAGGTGGGTGGGCGTGCCCAGGCCGTTGAAGATCGCGTACACGTTGTCCTGCAGCACGAGCTGGTGCACGACCGTCGAGGTGATGGTCGGGTCGTACTGGTCGTTCAGGTACTTGTAGACGATCTTCCGGCCGTAGATGCCGCCGTGGGCGTTCACGTACTGGAAGTACGCGTCGGAGGCCGGGGCGATCTCGTCGTACCCCGGCGCGGCGACGCCGGTGAGCGGCTGGTGGCTGCCGATAAGGATCTGCGTCGACGTGATCCCCGGAGCGGAGGCGGTCAGCGCGCTCTTCGGGGTGCTCGAGGCGCTCGAGCCGCAGCCGGCGGCCATCAGCGTCATGGCCGCGATCCCGGCCACGGCCGCGAGCGTCGATCTATGCGAGGTTCTCATGTCGTGTCTCCTCCTGGTGTTCACTGGCCGGCCTACGCCGGCGCAGAACGTTGATGGGCGCGGCCGCGGCGGGCGCGGCGGGCCCGAACAGGCGGCGCAGGCCGCCCTGGATGCCCGCCGGGAAGACGAGCATGACGACGATCAGAACGACTCCGTAGGCGGCGATCGGCAGGCTGGAGCTCGCCGCGCCGGACAGGCCGTGGCTGGCCGCCACGTTGCTGAGGTAGCTGGGCACGAGGACCAGCACCAGGCTTCCCCACACCGCGCCGAGCAGGCTGCCGAGCCCGCCGAGCACGGCAGCGGTGAGCAGCCCGATGGACAGGGTGAGCGTGTAGGCGCCCGGGGCCACGATGCCCGTGACCACGGCGAGCAGTGCCCCGCCGAGTCCGGCGCAGGCCGCGCTGACCACGAACGCGAGGATCTGCAGCCGGGCCACGTTCAGGCCGGCCAGCGACGCCGCCACCTCGTCGTCGCGCAGCGCGCGCCAGCTGCGGCCGATCCGGCTCCGGCCGAGGTTGGCCAGCAGTACCAGGAGGATCAGGGCGGCGGCGCAGGTCACCCAGGCCAGCCAGCGGGTGGGCGGGAAGGTGGCGCCGAGGAACGCGGGAGTGTTGATGCTGACCGACAGGCCCTGGTCGCCGCCGAACACCCCGGCGTACTGGTCGGCGAGCGTGGGCAGGGCGACGGCCAGCATCAGCGTGGCCCCGGCCAGGTAAGGGCCGCGCAGCCGGGCCGCGACGATCCCGAAGATCGCGCCGCTCGCGGCCGCGATGACCACGCTGGCCAGCAGCACCAGCTCCAGCGGCCAGTTCAGGTGGATCATCAGCAGCGCGCCGCCGTAGCCGCCCACCGCCATGAACGCGCCGTTGCCGACGGAGATCTGGCCGCTCAGCCCGATCAGGACGGTCAGCCCGGCGACGGCCGCGACGTACGCGGCGACCTCGGCCATCTGGTAGTCGCGATAGCTGCCGATCTGGACCGATATCGCGCCGAGGATCACCGCGACCACGATCGCGATGGCCAGGTGGCGGACCAGGGTCATGATCACACCCTCCGGGTGACGGCGGCCGAGAACAGGCCGGACGGGCGGATCATGAGAACCAGGGCCAGCACCACCAGCCCGTACACCAGGACCAGGTCGTTGCCGATGTAGCCGCCGGCATAGCTGAGCACCACCCCGAGCAGCACCCCGCCGACGACCGCGCCGACCGGGCTGTCCAGGCCGCCGATGACCGCGGCGGTGAAGCCCAGCACGAAGATCGAGTCCATGCTGTTCGGGTAGAGGAACGTGGACGGGGTGACCAGCACCCCGGCCAGCGCGCCGAACAGCCCGGCCAAGGCCCAGCCGAGGGTCAGCACCCGGCCGATCCTGATCCCGAGCAGCCGGGCCACGCTCGAGTTGAACGCGGTGGCCCGCAGCCGCAGGCCCACCGTGGTGTACCGGAAGACCACCGCCAGGGCCAGCGCCGCGGCGAGCACCGCGATCGCGGTGAACAGGTCGCTCGGGGAGATCCCGAGCGAGAAGCTCCCGATCCTCAGGCCCTCCACCGAGTACGCGGCGGGGAACGAGCGGTACTGACCGCCGTAGATGATCCCGGCCAGGCCCTCCAGCAAGATCAGCAGGCCGATCGTCACGATCACCGAGTTCAGCGGGGACTTGCCGATCGTCGGCCGGATCACCGTGCGCTCGCAGACCGCGCCGAGTACCAGCCCCGAGGCCAGGGCGAGCACGAAGCCCAGCCAGTAGTTGCCGGTGTGGCTGATCACGACCCAGGCGACGTAGGTGGTGAACATCGCCATGCCGCCCTGGGAGTAGTTCAGCACCCGGGTGCCGCGCCAGATCAGCACCAGCGACAGCGCGATCGCGGCGTAGATCATGCCGATCCCTATGCCGCCGAGGCCGAACTCGATGAACTCCTGCATGCGTCTTGCGCCTCCCGCGTGGCTAGAAGCCCAGATAGTGACGGCGCAGGCCGACGTCGTCGGCGAGGTTGGCCGCGGTGTCCTCGGCCACCACCTTGCCGAGGTTGAGGACCAAACCGGTGTCCGCGATGCCGAGGGCGCTGCGGGCGTTCTGCTCCACCAGCAGCACGGTCAGCCCGGACTCGTCGCGTAGCCGCCGGATCAGGTCCATCACCTGGGCGACCATTCTCGGCGCGAGGCCGAGGGACGGCTCGTCGAGCAGCAGCACCCGTGGCGCCGCCATCAGCGCCCTCGCGATGACCAGGATCTGCCGCTCGCCGCCGGACAGCGTGGCCGCGGCCCGCCGCCGGCGCTCGGCCAGCATCGGGAACCGGCGATAGGCATCTCCGAGGGCCTCGGCGCGCCCGGCCCGGTCCCGGGTGGCCAGCGCGCCGACGCGCAGGTTCTCCTCGACGGTGAGCTCGGTGATCACCCCCTGGCCCTCCGGCACATGAGCGACGCCGGCCCGGGCGATGTCCTCGGGCGGCCGGCGGGTCAGGTCGACGCCGCCGATCAGGATCCGCCCGCGCCGCGGCCGGACGAACCCGCTGATCGCCCGCAGCAGCGTGGTCTTTCCCGCGCCGTTGGCCCCGAGCACCGCGGTGATCGTGGCCGGCCGGGCCGAGATCGATACGCCGTCCAGCACCGGTCCACCGCCGTATCCGGCCACGACCTCCTCGACGGCCAGCGCCGCGGCCTCAGTCACGGCCTACCTCCCCTTGCTCGCCGTCCCCGGCCCGGCCGCTGTCCCCGGCCCGGCCGCTGCCCTCAGCCTGGCGGCTGTCGTCAGCCTGGCCGCTGTCCTCAGCCCCGAGGTACGCGGCGGTCACCGCCGGATCGGCCTGCACCTGCTCGGGCGTTCCGGTCGCGATGAGCCGGCCGAAGTCGAGCACGAAGATCGTGTCGCAGACCGACATCATCAGATCCATCCGGTGCTCGATGACCACGACGGTCGCCTCGGCCGCGAACTCCTTGATCAGCGCGCCGAGCTCGGGCAGCTCCTTCTCGGAAAGGCCGCTGGCCGGCTCGTCGAGCAGCAGCAGCCGCGGGTGCGCGACCAGGGCGCGGGCCAGCGCCACGCGCTTGCGCAGCCCGTAGGCCAGGGTCTCGGGCATGCTGTCGGCCAGGTCGGCAGCGCCCACCCGGCTCAGTGCCTCCTTCGCTCGCTCCCGGAGCCGCCGCTCATCGCGGTCCGACCAGGGCAGGCCGAACAGGCCGGACCAGAACCCGGCGCGGGCCGAGTGGCTGGCGCCGACCATGACGTTCTCGACGGCCGACAGCCCGCGGAACAGCCCGACCCCCTGCAGGGTGCGGGCGATCCCCAGGCTCGCGAGCCGGTGCGGCCGCACCCCGGTAAGCTCGTGGGAGTCGAAGGTGATCGTGCCCGAGGCTGGCCGCACGAAGCCGCATACCGAGTTGAGCAGCGTAGTCTTCCCGGCCCCGTTGGGACCGATGATCCCGGTGACCTGACGCGGCGCGGCGCTGAGCGACACCTCGTCAAGCGCGGTGAGGCCACCGAACCGGACCGTCACGCCGCTGACATCGAGAACGCCCGTTGCGGCCGACGAGCCGACCAGCCCTGCTTCGGATGAACTACCATTCATCGGGCTGACCCTCGCTTCAAGAGCCATAACTGGCAGGCTATGAAGCTAAATTCAGTACCTGAGAGTGCGGTTACCGCAAGGCCGCGTGCGAGAGTCGGTGCCGATTTGTTGCCGATCCGAGACCACCAGTGATCGGCGCAATTGGCGGTACTCGCCGCATCCGGCCAGGATGGTGAGGGTGACAGCAGACGGGCAGGCCCAGGCCGACCCGGCGCCCGGGTGGGCGCGCCGGGTCGCCAGACTGGCCGTGCTGACCGGCGCCGGGATCTCCACCGACTCCGGCATCCCCGACTTCCGCGGGCCGTCCGGCATATGGACCAGGGACCCGGAGGCCGAGAAGCTCTCCACCTATCAGGCCTACATGGCCGATCCCGAGATCAGGCGGCGGTCCTGGCGCAACCGGCTGGCCCATCCGGCCTGGATGGCCGAGCCCAACCCGGCGCATCTGGCCCTGGCCCGGCTGGCCCGCAGCCCCATCGACACCCAGGTGATCACCCAGAACATCGACGGCCTGCACCAGCGGGCCGACACGCCGCCCGGCCGGGTCATCGAACTGCACGGCACGATGTTCGGTGTGGTGTGCACCGGCTGCGGCGACCGGACCACGATGGCCGAGGCCCTGGACCGGGTGCGGGCCGGCGAGGACGACCCGCCGTGCACCCGCTGCGGGGGGATCCTGAAGTCCGCCACGGTGATGTTCGGCCAGGCGCTCGAGCCGGGAGTGTTCGAACGGGCCGCGTTGGCCGCCGCCCGCTGCGACCTTCTGCTGGCGATCGGCAGCACGCTCACCGTAGAGCCCGCCGCGTCCCTGTGCGCGATCTCGGCCGAGGCCGGCGCGAGCCTGGTCATCGTCAACCGCGACCCCACGCCCTACGACGCGGCCGCCGCCGCGGTCATCCGCGAGCCGATCGGCGACGCCGTGCCCCGTATCGCCGACCAGCTGCTGAGCAGCAGCCTCGGGCAATACGACGCCGCCCCCCGGATCGCCGGCCAGCCGCCGCCCACCGAACCGGGACAATAGGACGCCGCGTCCCGGATGGGCGACCAGCCGCCGCCCAGCGAGGATTATCCGGAGCTTACGGCTCCTCCCTTTTCAGCACCCTGGCCCGGGACCACTCACCTAGGCGAGCGTGGGAACGTCGGTGGCGGGCCCGCCCAGCGCGTTGCGGCGCTCCGGCGTCCTCAGCGAGACCATCCTCCGCCAGCCGCCGAGCCTGTCGTAGACATAAACCGCCTGGACGCCCGCGCCCAGCGCGGCCGACTTCGGCCCGGACCACCGCAGCAGGCGCCCCAGGTGGGCCATGACCGACCGGCTGATGTTCCGGTAGATACCGATTTCGGCCAGCGCGGACCTGTGGAGCTCCTGCTGGATCATGGGCCCGTGCCCGGCCGAAGCCAGCCGCAGCAGCTCCTCGTGGCAGTAGGCCAGGTGGTTGTCCTCGTCGTTGGAGATCATCCTGATTGCCTTGGCGATGTCCTCGCGGGAGCCCGCCACCTTGCGCAGCGACCGCATCTGCTCGGACGCGCGCTGCTCGGTGACCCGGCTGTGGGCCAGGTAGGTGACGATGTCCTGCTCGGTCAGCCTCTGGTCGCTGCGCAGCTTGCTGTGGGCCAGGCCGATCCCGCTGTCCTCGAGCTGCATCGTGTAGTTGGTGTCCGCGGGCACGGGTACCGGCTCCAGGCCCCGCTTGCGCAACAGAGCGCGGAAGATGCGCCCGTGCTTGTCCTCGTCGGCCCCGTGCCGGGCGATCTTGGGCGCCAGGCCCTGACACGACTCGGGAACGAGGGCCGCGATCCGGCCGTTCTCCCAGCCGCCCTGCGCCTCGTCGCTGGCCGCGATCGAGCAGAACAGCTGAAACGCCGCGTCGTTGTCGAAGATCTCTTCGTAGATAGAGCTGGCCGAGAGCACCCCGGACCACCCCCCGTGACGTGTCGTCTGGCCCCCTGACTCACACCCTGATACCCCCTGCCGGCGACGTTAGCCCCGGGGCCCCGGACGGGGCGGCGCGATTCCCCGACGATAGCCCCGGGGCCCCGGACGGGGCGGCGCGATTCCCCGCATTACGGACCGACGCCCCGGTTTCGGACCTGCCGCCCGACGCTGCGGCGGGCCAGGACGTGCCGCAGCGCGGCCACCGCCCGGTACGGGTCGGTGCGCCCGGCCCGCTCCTCGCAGTCGAGCAGCAGCCCGAACGTGTCCGGGCCCGGCACCGGAGCCTCGTCGCCGGCCGCGTCGGTGAACACCCGGACCCCGTACCAGCCCTCGACCCCGAGGCCCAGGCCGGCCAGCCCGGCGGCCAGGTCATCCATCCGGTCGGCCCGGGCCCGCACGCCGATCCGGTTGACATACCCGGTTTCGTCGAACGCGGCCGCCGCGGCCGGCCAGTCGCCGAGCAACCCCGGACGCATGGCCAGCGCGTCGCCGTTGCGGACCAGCAGCGACACCAGCCCGCCCGGCGCGAGCACCCGGGCGATCACGGCCAGCAGCGGGGCCGGGTCGGGCAGGTACATCAGCACCCCATGGCACAGTACGACGTCGAAGCCGGCCGCGCCGAACAGGTCGGCCGCGCTCAGCGCGTCGCCCAGGACCGGACGGACCCGGTCCGCCACCGGCGGCGGCTCGGCGCGCAGCGCCCGGCTCAGGTCGCCCAGCAGGGGCGCGGAACGGTCCAGCCCGATCACGACGTGGCCGCGCCGGGCCAGGAACAGCGCCTGGGTGCCCTGGCCGCAGCCCAGGTCGAGCACGCGCAGCCCGGTTCGGTCCCCGAGGTGCCCGGCCAGTTGCCGGGACACCAGTTCCTGACGCACGGCCTCGCGCAGCGTGCCAAGGCGCGCCCGCCACCGCTCCTCTCCGGCGGCAAAGGCCGTACTCACGTCGGCGCACCCGTCCCGGGCCTGTGGCCGGGTCAGAAGCCGGGGAACACCTGGCGCAGCCGCTCCAGGTCCGCGGCGTCGCCCTCGGCCTCGCCCGGGGTGTGCGCCGGGTCGAGCCGGCCGTAGGCCAGCCGCAGCAGCGCCTCGGCCGGCATCGCGACCTCGCCGTCTGCCCCGTTCCCGTCGCCGGGCCAGTTCACCATGCTCACCGCGTCCGCCGCGACCAGCAGGTAGTCACGGTGCGGCTCCGTCGTCCGGATATGCATCCTGAACGCGACGTCTGGGGCTTTGCCGAGCCTCGGCGCGAGGAACTGGGGCACGTTGTCGATCAGCAGCCCGACCGCGTCGGGAGCGACCCTGGCCCCGGGGTCGACGCCGACCGCGACGTCCCAGGTGTGCATCGCGTGCTCGCCGAGCCGGAGCCGGACTACCCCGACGCTGTCCAGGGTCATCCCGAAGAACGGGAAGCTGATCGCGGCCAAGTCGTCGTCGCTGAGCCGCTCCAGGGCCTCGACGTACTTCTCGTCCGCGCTGAGGGCGTCGGCCGCCTGCGCGTCCGGGGTCTTGGCGTTCCACGCGTCCCAGACCGGCGCGAACGCATCCCGGCCGACCGGCTCGGCCCGCCCCAGAGCGGCGGGCAGCATGAGCGTCAGCGCGATCTCGGCGCCGCTGCCGAGATGGGACAGCACCTGGGCCACGCTCCAGTCGGAGCAGTACGAGGGCCCGCGCAGCTGCTCCGGGGTGAGCGGCCCGACCACCGACGCCAGCCGGTCGTGCGAGTTGCGCAGGGCCGCGATCCAGGCACGAGGATCCTGCTCCATGGCGGGCTCCGATCTCGGGGTAGGTGCCTCCATAGACTGCCACAAGGATGACGCTGTGGGAGGAGCGAGGATGCCACATCCCCTGG
>JASIJN010000107.1 GCA_030050125.1 Streptosporangiaceae bacterium
CGGCGTCGCTGCGTCAGGCTTTCGCCCATTGCGCAATATTCCCCACTGCTGCCTCCCGTAGGAGTCTGGGCCGTGTCTCAGTCCCAGTGTGGCCGGTCGCCCTCTCAGGCCGGCTACCCGTCGTCGCCTTGGTAGGCCGTTACCCCACCAACTAGCTGATAGGCCGCGAGCTCATCCCTAGCCGAAAAACTTTCCACGATGGCCGATGTCAGCCGTCGTCATATTCGGTATTAATTCCGGTTTCCCGGAGCTATCCCGAAGCTAGGGGCAGATTGCTCACGTGTTACTCACCCGTTCGCCGCTCGAGTACCCCGAAGGGCCTTTCCGCTCGACTTGCATGTGTTAAGCACGCCGCCAGCGTTCGTCCTGAGCCAGGATCAAACTCTCCATTGAATGTCTATATGCAACCGCCGGCACGCTCCGAAGACCGGCCGCACGGATTGCTGACATGAGAGATGTCTCATCAGGCTGGCGGACCAGCCATGGAGACGATCTTGGCACTCCGTCATGCGGGCCAGGCCGTTACCGACCAGACCCAGACGGGGGTTGTGCATGTGCACTGGCTTTTAGCACGCTGTTGAGTTCTCAAGGAGCGGACGCACACCATCGAAGATCTCTCGACCTCGTCCGGGGCAACCCTGCTAACTTACCTGACCTACAGGTCGCTGTCAACTTACTTCTTAAAACTTGCCTTGCTTCGTCACGCCCTGTACATCAAGCATACCCTCACCTTGCCATCCGGATACCCGGGATCACGCAGTGGGAGGGGTCGCTCTATCCCAGGTAAACCGCCGCCCTTTGGGCTGGTCGGGCTGACCGGGGCAACACGAAACTGTAGGCAGCCGAGGCGATCTAGTCAAATCGCGTACCTCGGGTCGCGACCGCGGAACCGGCTCTGCAGCCGCGGCGACCCAGGCTGGTCCGGCCCGGTCACTCCGCTCGGCTGGCGCTGCCGCGCGCCGTCCGTGGCTGCGGGCTTGGCCCCGCGCGCCGCGGCCTTTGGGCTGGTGAGAGGGCACTCATCTGGAACGCGGAGGTCGGCGCGGAAGATCGCGCCGACCTCCGCGGATGGGTCTGCTCGAAGTCCTGGTGCGGCTCGGCGGCACCTGCGCGGGGCATGATTTAGGTCACATCGGTCATAGCGTGATATCGCCCGTCGCTCGCCGATCGCGCCCGTCCGGACGCGGGTGGATGCGCCCATGGTGGAGCGCAGTCGAAGGACCAGGCTGATTTCGGATGCACGGGACACGTCCGCCGTGTGGTCCGATAACCCAGATAGTAACGAATTCAGCACAATTCCCGGTGCCCCCCCGCGAGTCCCACGATGGCCAGACGCGCCGTCAACCGGCTCGCACCTCGGCGCCTGCCACCGTCCGCTTGCCGCGCCGCAGCACCAGGAAACGGCCGTGCAGCAGGTCGCCTGGCTGCGGCTCCGCGTCCTGCTCGGTCACCTTCGCGTTATTCAGGTAGGCGCCACCCTCGGCGATGGCCCGCCGGGCCGCCGACTTGCTCGGGACGATTCCGGCGGCGGCCATCAGGTCGGCCACCTGAGGCATGGCGCCGCCGGGCTCGATCGTCACCGACGGCACCTCGGCCAGCGCGGCCGCCAGCGTCCTCTCGTCCAGCGCCCACAGGTCCCCCTGGCCGAACAGGGCCTGGCTGGCCGCCACGACGCGGACGTACTCCTCGGCACCGTGCACGAGGGTGGTGACGTCCTCGGCCAGCACCCGCTGCCCGGTCCGCGCCGCAGGCCGCTCCGCGGTCTCCCGCTCCAGTTCCTCGATCTCGTCGCGGCTGCGGAACGTGAAGACTCGCAGCAGGCCCGGAACCTCAGCGTCGGCCCGGTTGATCCAGAACTGGTAGAACGCGTACGGGCTCATCAGGTCCGGGCTCAGCCAGACCGCCTCGCCCTCGGTCTTCCCGTACTTGGTGCCGTCGGGCTTGGTGATCAGCGGTATGGCCATCGCGTGCACCACGTCGCCGGTGACACGCCTGATCAAGTCGACGCCCGACACCAGGTTGCCCCACTGGTCGCTGCCGCCGATCTGCAGCAAGCAGTCGTGCCGCTGGTGCAGTTCCAGGTAGTCGTAGGCCTGGAGGATCTGGTAGCTGAACTCGGTGAAGCTGATCCCTCCGGCCTCGAGCCTGGCCTTGACCACCTCGCGGGACAGCATCTGGTTCACCGGGAAGTGCTTGCCGATGTCGCGCAGGAAGTCCAGGGCGAGCAGGTTCTCGGTCCAATCCATGTTGCTGACCAGCACGGCGCTCGATGCGCCCGGCGCGAAGTCGAGGAACTGGCCGACCTCGTTCCGGATCCGCTCCACCCAGCCCGCGACCACCTGGCGGGAGTTCAGCACCCGCTCCGTGGACTTGCCGCTGGGATCGCCGATCAGCCCCGTCGCGCCGCCCACGAGCCCGATCGGCCGGTGACCCGCCAGTTGCAGGCGCCGCATGGTCAGCAGCAGCACCAGGTGGCCGATGTGGAGCCCGGGGCCGGTCGGGTCGAATCCGGCATAAAACGTGATCCGACTGGTGTCCAGCACCTTACGCAGGTCGTCCAGGTCCGTGTGGACGGCGATCAGGCCACGCCAGCTCAGCTCGTCGATGATGTCGGTCACTGAGGAATATTCCCACCTTCCCTGGCCGGACCGGTAACTGGTTTCCGCCTGGCCCGGCGCGGAGCGTATGCGCGGTAGGCCGACACGGTCGGGTCATCGGTGATCCAGAACCGCCAGGCTACGTCTGCCGCCCGGCTGACCCCGACCCTCGGGCCGCGGCTGATGTCGGCCGCGGGCACGACTTGCGGCGCGGCGAAGGCCCGCAGCGACGAGGCCGGGTCGCAGGCGTCGGCGCCGTCGTGCGAGCGGTCGACGCC
>JASIJN010000008.1 GCA_030050125.1 Streptosporangiaceae bacterium
CGGCGCGGCCCGCGCGGCCCGCGACGGCGCGGTGATCGCCACGCCCGTGCACGCCGACGCGCCGGGCGGCAACCGGGTCCACTGGCGGCAGTACGACGGCCGGCCGAGCGGGACCAGGCTGATCCGGCTGGCCCCGCGGTTCGACGACGCGTCGTTGTCGGTCGCGGTGCAGGACCGGTTCTACTGGCACGACGCCGCGCGGGCGCACGAGGTGGTGGAGCGCGGGCATACCCGGGGGAAGGTCGTCCTGATCGTGGACGACGACCTGGCGGCGGCGGCAGAGGTCTGACCTGACCGGCCCGCCGCGCCAGCCCATGACGCGGATCCTGAACGCTACGTCGCGGCGTCAGCTGGTGGCGGCGAGGAGCGCGGCCACGGCGCTCTCGACGTCCACGCCGGGCGGCAGCTCGGCCGGCAGCGCCGGGATCGTGGCCAGGCCGCCGTCGGACTCATAGCGCCTGATCAGCCGGGGATCGACGTAGGAGGCCCGGGCCACGGCCGGGGTGTCGCCCAGCCTCTCCGCCACGGCCCGGACGCTGGCGGCGATCACGCTCCTGGCCCGCCGCGCGGTGGCCGGCGGGCCCGCGTTCGCCAGCAGCAGCGCCATAAGGACCGTGGCGTTCCAGGTCCGGAACTCCTTGGCGGTGAAGTGACCCCCGGCGTGCTCGGCGATGTAGGCGCTCACGTCGTGGGAGTGCAGCGGGTGCCAGGCGTCGCCCTGGCGCCAGGAGAACAGCGCGTCGAGGCCGTTCTCGCTGCGGGCCAGCGCCCAGATCGTGGACCGCACCGCCGGATCGGTGACGGTGATCGCCCGGCGCTTGCCCTCCTTGGCCACGTAGTCGAAGACGACCCCGTCCCGCCGCATGCTGACGTGCCGTTTCTCCAGCGTGGCGACGCCGTAATGGTGGTCGAGCTCGGCGTACTTCTCGCCGCCGATGCGGAACAGGCCAAGATCGATGAGACGGACGGCGCTGGCCGCGACCCGTTCCCGGTCGAGGGGATGACGGCGCAGGTCGCGCAGGGTCGCGGCGCGCAGCGCGGGCAGCGCGTCGGCGAAGCGCAGCATGTGCGCGAACTTCTGCGCGTCGCGCTGTTCGCGCCACAGCTGGTGATACCGGTACTGTGTCCGGCTCCGGCTGTCCACGCCGGTGGCCTGGATGTGACCCAGCGGGTCTGGCGAGATCCAGACGCGCGTCCACGCGGGCGGGAGCGTGAGGGCCCGGATGCGCAGCAGCGTCCCCGCGTCGGTGACCTCGGCTCCGGACGGGTCGCGGTACCCGAACCCGTCGCCGGCCCGCTCCCGGGTTATCCCGGGACCGCGCGGGTCGCTGCGCGCCAGCCCGGGCACCGCCGAAGGATCGCCGTCCACTGGCCCGGATCACCCCCACTCAGGTTCGCTACTAGCAGCGTAATGACCGAACGCGCCGCCCTCATCCCGCGGGCAAGGTCGCCCTGGTCTCGGCCCCGCCCGATGGCGGCGGGAGGTAGTCTCGCGCCCTGTGATCACCTGTGTCGTTGAATACGTGATCGATCCCGCCAAGATCGACGCCTTCGAGCGCTTCGCCGGGCGCTGGATGGAGCTGGTGGACCTGCACGGCGGCACCCACCACGGCTACTTCCTGCCGGCCGAGGGCGCCAGCGACCGGGCGCTGGCCCTGTTCAGTTTTCCCAGCCTGGCCGCCTACGAGCAGTACCGTTCCCGGTTCGGCGCCGATCCCGACTTCGTCGCCGCCGACCGGATCCGGGACGAGAGCGGCTGCGTGCTGCGCTACCAGCGCACCTTCATGCGCCCGCTGCTTCCGGGACGGCGGCCGCAGTGAGCGACGCGCCCGCACCCGCGGCCACGCGCCGGGCCGCGGCCGTCACCGGCTGATCATCGCGTCGAACAGCTCGGCGTAACGGAGCAGGTGCAGGTCGCCGACGTAGCGTTCGCGGACCCGCTCCATGGCGGCGCGGCCCATCCGGTCCGCCTCGTCCGGGTTGTCGATCAGTTCGCGGACCGCCGCCCCGAACGCCTTCAGGTCACGCGGATCGGGCAGCAGTATCCCGCTGCCGTCCGCGATCTGGTCGATGATCCCGCCGACCGCCGACCCGACCACGGGCCGGCCCTTCCACATGCCCTCGGCGACGGTCAGCCCGAACCCCTCGGCCAGGCTCTTCTGCGCGATCACGCTGGCGTGCCGCTGGACCGCGTTCACCATCGCGGCGTTCTCGTCCGCGTCGTCGAGCGGCAGGGTGGCCAGCAGGATCCGGGAGCGGACCTCGGCCGGCAGCTCCTTCCAGAGCAGCAGGCAGTCGCCGAACGCCGCGGCCCCCTCCGGGTCGTCGGTCACCCCGGCGACCGCCGGCCCGACCAGCAGAAGGTAGCCGCGCTCGTCCGGCGCGATGTAGTCGGCGAAGCCGCGCATGACCCCGGCCATGTCCTTGAGCCGGTCCCACCGGGAGACCTGAACCACCAGCGGGTCGCCGGGGCCCGGGCGGGTGTCCCCGGTGATCTCCGCGGGCCTGGTGACCAGGCCGACGCTGCCGTCGCTGCGCAAGAACGAGGGCCGCTCGTCCGGCGCGGCGCCGTCCAGCACCCCCATCCGGGTCAGGATGGCCCGCACGGCATGCTGGTCGAGGTGCTGGTTCTTCGGCGAGAACGGGTCGATCGACGGCGGTATGATCGCGACCCTCTCGTCCGGGACCCAGAACGGCACGTACTCGCGCCGGGTGAACACGTACCCACCGGCCTGGGCCAGGTGCGGCCGCAGGAAGCTCCACGCGGTCTCGATGACCTCGTTGTGCCAGTCCACGCCGATGTGGGAGCGCCACGCGACCCGCGCTCCGGCCCGCGACAGCGCCTCGGTCAGCCCGGCGGTCTGCGGGTCGTGCAGCAGCACCAGATCGCCGGGGCGTATCTGCCCGACCAGTTCGACGGCGTTGGCGGCGAGCATCCGCTCATAGTGCTGGGCGTCGTCGGCGTCGAGCGCGCCGCCGGCCGGGTCGCCGTGGATCTGGTTGTGCAGGCGCTTGGTGATCACGAAGAACTCGGCGTCCCCGGCGATCACCCGCCACTCGATCGGGATGTCCAGGTCGCGGACGTAGCCGATGAGCACCTGCAGCATCTCGGCGACCCCGCCGCCGGTCGCCGTCGAGCTGACGTTCCAGATCGTCCGGCCGCCCAGGCGCTGCCGGAACAGCTCGGCCGCCTGGAGCAGACGGGCCTGCCTCTCGGTGCCGATGACGGGCTCCAGCAGCGCGATCGGGCGCCGCGCGACCTTCACCGTCCCGACCAGACTCACGATCAGCCCCCCGTAGCAGCGTCGCCCCGTCCAGCTGGATATACCCAGAAGTTATGTTGTCCTTATGCCCGCACCGACCAGCGCGACCCGGCCGACCCGCAGCTGGCGCACCGCGTCCTCCATCCTGGCCGAGCGCGACCCGGTGCTGAGCCGCCTGCTGGCCGAGGCCGGCCCGGCCAGCCTGCGCCCGCCGGAGGAGTCCCACTTCGCCACGCTGGTCCGGGCCATCGTCTACCAGCAGCTCGCCGGGGCCGCGGCGGCCGCGATCCACGGTCGCCTGATCGCCGCGCTCGACGGGGACATCGACCCGGCCCGCCTGCTGGCCCTGTCCGACGGCGCGCTCCGGTCCGCGGGACTGTCCGCCGCCAAGACGGCATCCCTGCGGGATCTGTCGGCCAAGGTGCTGGACGGCACGGTCGTGCTGGACCACAGGCTGCGCGCCGAGAGCAACGACGAGGTGGTGGACCGGCTCTCGTCGGTCCGGGGCATCGGGCGGTGGACCTCGGAGATGTTCCTGATCTTCCAGCTCAGGCGGCTGGACGTGTGGCCCACCGGCGACCTTGGCGTGCGCCGCGGGTACGGGCTGGCCTGGGGAATCCCGACGCCGACGGCCAAGGAACTCGATCCGCTCGGCGAGCCGTACCGGCCGTACCGGTCGGTCCTGGCCTGGTACTGCTGGCGCGCGGCCGAGCTCTACGGCGGCGCGGCCGAGAGCGCGGTCACCCGCTAGCGGGCGAATGCCCCCCGGTCAGGCCGGGCCGGCCGTCCCGCGCCTTTTCCCTGGCGAGCTGCATGAGGCGCTGCCACGTGGGCGAGGAGTTGCCCGGCTCCGAGGCCAGCAGGGACATCGCGACCGCGACGTCCTGCTCCTGCACCTGGTCCCGGTCCTGGCGAGCGGCCGCGCGGCGCGCGGCGAACGCCGCCATCGCCTCGGCCAGCTCGTCCAGCCTGGGGTCGTCCGGGTCCCAGCCCAGGGCCTGATCGCACCCGAGGTAGATCCGCACGAACTCGTCGTGGTCGAGCGCCCGGCGCTTTTCCTCGGCCAGGCCCGCGGCCAGGCTGGCCGAGCGGGCCGAGAGCAGGATCCAGCCGTCGCGTTCCATATGAATCGCACGGTCGCTGACGCCGAGCTCGCGCAGCCGCTCGAGCAGGCCGACCACCTCGGCAGGCAGGAACAGGCGATCGCCCGCGGCGAGGTCGGCGATCCGGAGCCGCTGCTGCTCGAGGTCGCGTACCCGGGCCGCGAGCGCCGCGTCGATCTGGGCCGTGGCCAGGGAGAATTCCTCGGGCCCTGCGCCCAGCAGCGCCGAGATCCTGGCCAGCGGCACGCCCGCGTCGGCCAGCGTCTTGATCCGGATCAGGTCCACCACCGCCTGCGCGCCGTAGCGCCGGTAGCCCGACGCGTCCCGCCCCGGCTCGGGGAGCAGGCCGCGCTGATGGTAGTGGCGCACGGCGCGGACGGTGACCCCGACGTAGTCCGCGAGCTGGCCAATGGTGAGCATCATCGACGTTCCCTGTTGTACATCACCCTGGCCCACAGGTAGCCGGCCAGCGACAGGCCGGCGCACCAGGCGACGGCCTGGCCGGCGTTGTCGCCGATCGCGGTGCCCGTCAGCAAGCCACGCAGGGTCTCGATGATCGGCGTGAACGGCTGGTACTCGGCGAACCAGCGCAGGCCGGCCGACATCGAGGCGGCCGGCACGAACGCGCTGCCCAGAAACGGCAGGAACGCCAGCGGCATCGGCAGGTTGCTCGCGCTGGCCGGGGTCCTGGCCATCAGGCCGAGCGCGACCGACACCCAGGTCAGCGAGAACGCGACCATGGCCAGGAGCGCGAACGCCGCGATCCACCGAACGGGGCCGGCCACCGGCCGGAAGCCGGCCAGGACGGCGATCCCGGTGACCAGGCCCGCGCTCAGCACGGCCTGGATCACCCCGCCGGCCACGTGGCCGGTCAGCACGCAGGCCCGGGCGATCGCCATGGTGCGGAACCGGTCCATGATGCCCTCGGTCATGTCGACGTTGACGGCCACCGCGGTCGGCACCGCCACCGAGCACGCCGCGATCACGATGATCCCGGGAGCGAGGTAGTTGACGTAGCCGCCCGCGCCGTGCAGGCCCGCGCCCAGCGCGCCGCCGAAGACGTAGACGAACAGCAGCAGCAGGATGACCGGCACGCCGAGGACCGAGACCGCCATGGCCGGGTAGCGGGCCAGGTGCAGCAGGTTGCGTCGCAGCATCGTGGCCGAGTCGGTCACGGCCAGGGTGATCGTGCTCATCGCGCGGGCTCCCTCGGCGCGTCGCGCGGACCGGTCAGGGCAAGGAAGACGTCTTCAAGGTCGGGTGTGTCCACCGACAGCCCGCTGACCTGCGCCGATCCGGCGTCGAGCCGGGCCAGCACGGCCCGTAGCGAGGCGACGCTGCCGTCGGAGGGAACGTTCAGCGTGAGAACGTCGCCGCCCTGGGGCACCTGGCCCAGGGCTCGCGCGGCCCGCCCCAGCCCTTCGGCGTCGGCGAACCGCAGCCGTATCCGGCCGCCGGGCACCAGCCGCTTGAGCTCGTCCGCGGTCCCTTCGGCGACCAGGCGTCCGTGATCGAGCACGGCGATCCGGTCGGCCAGCTCGTCGGCCTCATCCAGGTACTGCGTGGTCAGGAAGACGGTGACCCCGCCGGCCACCAGGTCGCGGACGAGCTGCCACACGTCGCGGCGGCTGCGCGGGTCCAGGCCGGCGGTGGGCTCGTCGAGGAAGATGATCCGGGGCCGGCCCACCAGCGTCATCGCGAGGTCGAGCCGGCGCCGCATGCCGCCGGAGTAGGTCGCGGCCAGCCTGGACGCCGCGTCCCCGAGGCCGAAGCGGCCGAGCAGCTCCTCGCCCCTGCGGCGCGCCTCACGGCGGCCCAGGTGGTGCAGGTCGGCCATCAGGGTCAGGTTCTCCCGGCCGGTGAGCAGGCCGTCGACGGCGGAGAACTGCCCGGTCACGCCGATGGCCGCGCGCACCAGGCCGGGGTCGCGGCTTAGGTCGTGCCCGGCGACACGGGCCTGGCCGGCGTCGGCGGCGATGAGCGTGGAGAGGATCTTGACGATGGTGGTCTTGCCCGCCCCGTTGGGGCCGAGCAGGGCGAAGACCGTTCCGGCCGGCACGTCCAGGTCGATGCCGTCGAGCACGACGTTCTCGCCGAACGATTTCCTCAGCCCGGTGGCCACGATCGCGGCGGTGGTCTGGTTCATTCCCCCATGCTCGGACCCTGACCCAGGGTCAACGTCAAGCCCGGACGGCGGCCGGCGCTACCGGCGCAGGGCGGGCAGCACCCGCAGCAGATCGTCCCACGGGAACGGCGCGCCCCCGGCCAGGCCCGGCAGCCGGGCTGGATCGTAGACGATCCGCACGCCCCACTCGCGCAGCGCGGCGAGGCTGCGCTGAAACGCCGGATGGCGGGCCAGCGGCGCGTTGGGCCAGGGCGCGGCGGCCATCGGCAGGTCCAGGCCCACCGCCTCGCAGAGCAGGCCGAGCGCCAGCGTGTCGGTGATCCCGAGGGCCCATTTGTTGACGGTGTTGAAGCTGGCCGGGGCGACCACGAAGGCGCTGGCCGGCGGCAGCACGTCCGGGTCGTCCGGGCCCTTGTACTGGCTGCGCACCGGGTGGCCGGTCTGCCCGGCCAGCCGGGCGGCGTCGAGGAACTTGGTGCCGTCGGGCGTGGCGATCACGCACACGTCCCAGCCCTGCGCCTGGGCCGAGGCGACGAACTCCGGCAGCTGCCGGGCCGGCGGGCCGCCGCAGGCGACGACGTACAGGACAGGCAATGGCGTGGCGCCGGGCACGCGGTCCCCCCTCCGGTTCCCCTGGCGACGGCTAGCGCCGCCGTGTCTCCTCGTCCTGATGAATCCGGTCCAGGCAGACCGCTATCGCGATCACCAGCGCGTCGTCCTGCCCCGGGGCCACATCGACGCCGTAGCTGTCGCGGACCCGGAACCAGGACCGGGAGACCCAGGCGACGACGCCTGGTCCCGACCGGATCTCGAACTCCTTGTCCACGATGTTGCCGACGGCCTCGAGCTGGCCGCCGCCCGCGAGGTCGATGATCGACCGGTGGTGCAGCGGGGAGAACGTTGCCTTGTGCACGGTGGCCAGCACCGCGTGGTCCCGCTCGATGTCCATGCTGTCGTGAACGGTGACCAGGTGCCTGCGGATGGTGGCGACGACCGCGCCCGAAGCGTCCTTGAGCTCGAAGGTCTGCCTGAGCCGCAGCGCCTTGCCGTCGACCAGGAAGATCTTGTCTCCCCGCTCGTCGGTCACCCAGAAGTCATCCCCGATGGAGAACAGCTTTTCCCGTACCAGATAGCGCATGCGCCCCATGGTCCCACCATGAGCACGACGGGATTTGCCGATTGATCCGGCTACCCCGGCCGCGTTACCGGGTTACCGGCGGCCGCGGCTCCACCGCGGCTTGCGCTTGTCGAGGAACGCGCGCATGCCCTCGCGCGCGTCCGGCAGCTGGCTGGTCGCGGCCATCACCTCGACCGCGTACGCGTACGCCTTCGGCTGGTCGAGGTCTATCTGGGCGTAGAGTGCCTGCTTGCCGATGCCCTTGCTGTCCGCGGACCCCAGCGTGACCCGCTCGAGCAGGTTCGCGGTGGCCGAGCCGAGCTGGTCGGCGGGGACGACCTGGTTGACCAGCCCCCAGTCCAGGGCGGTACGGGCGTCGATCACGTCGCCGGACAGGGCCATCTCCATGGCCCGCTTCCGGCCGACGTTCCTGGCGATCGCCACCATGGGCGTGTGGCAGAACCACCCGCCCTTGCCGCCCGGCGCGGCGAAGCCGGCGTCCTCGCTGGCCACGGCGAGGTCCGCGGTCGCGACCAGCTGGCAGCCGGCGGCGGTGGCCAGCCCGTGTACCCGCGCCACCACCGGCTGGGGCACCTGCTGCATGAGCGTCATCAGCTCGGTGCAGGTCATCAGCAGGGAGCGCACCGCGGGCAGGTCGGCCTCGGCCACGTCGGCGAAGTCGTGCCCGGCGCTGAACACCGGGCCGTTGCCGGCCAGGATGACGCCCAGGGCGTCGCTGTCCCCGATCTCCCGGAACGCCGCGATCAGCTCGCGCATGTGCTGCAGGGACAGGGCGTTGCGCCGCTGCGGCCGGTTCATGGTGACGGTCACGAAGTCGCCGGACCGCTCGACCAGGATGTGCTCGAACCCCATGCCACGATGCTAGTCCGGCGGCGCTTCCGGGAGGTGGGCCGCCTTGGCCCGGCGCTCCGCCACCCCGGTCACCACCCGGGGCGCCGCGATCAGCAGCCAGAGGTACTTGGCGGCGGCGGTGCTCACCCAGGCCACGCCCATGGAAGCGACGATGACCAGCGTGGCGGTCCCCGTCCGGATCAGCACCGCCCGCCGGGCCCTGGGGTCGGCGTCCGGCGCGGTCAGGCCGCGGCGCCGGCCGAGCTCGAGCGTGGCCTGGGTGGCCAGGCTGGCCAGCAGGAGGTTCAGCGCGAAGATGTCGACCGCGAGCGGGTTGCTGCCGTAGTCGCCGACCAGGCTGCTGGTGAACGGCATGGCCGTGATCGTGAACAGGAACGCGAAGTTCAGCCAGGCCAGGTCCTCGCGCTGGCCGGACAGCTGGGAGAAGACCCGGTGGTGCACCAGCCAGAAGTTCGCGACCACGTAGAACGAGATCAGGTAGCTGATCAGCTGGTCGCCGTCCTTGCCGAGCTGCGCGGCGAGCTGTGTGGGCGAGTTGTCGTTGGTGAGGTGGTTCAGCGGCGGCACGTGCACCTGCAGCACGAGCAGGGTGAGCGCGATGGCCACCACCCCGTCGGACAGGGTGAGCAGCCGGTCGATGCTCGGCAGGCCGCCGCGCTCGCCGCGGTCCCGGCTGGAATCCTCGGACATAGGTGCCCAGCTTCTCAGATCGTCCGCGGGCCGGTTCGGGATCGTCACCAGAGACGCTGGCGGCGGTTCGGTCAGCCCCGAGGCGTTCGCGTTCTGGATAATCGCTACTAAGGGGTAACCTCCGGCCTGGCTCCGGACCGCACCCGAGGAGGACGTGGTGACCGATACGCGATCGCTGCTGGCCGGGGTGGTCGGCGCCGAGCATGTGCTGGCCGGGGACGACGTGCCGCCGGATTACGGCCATGACGAGGCGCTGGGCGTCGCGCCCCGGCGGCCCGGGTTCGTGGTCAGGCCGGCCGCCACGGCTGAGGTGGCCGCGGTGCTGCGCATCGCCGGGGAGCAGGGCCTGCGGGTGACCGCGCGCGGCTCGGGCACCGGCCTGTCGGGGGCCGCGATTCCGGGGCCGGGCGGCCTGGTGGTGTCGTTCGAGCGGATGGACCGGGTGCTGGAGATCGACGCGGCCAACAACGCCGCGGTCGTGCAGCCCGGCGTGACGCTGGCCGCGCTCGACGCGGCCGCGGCCGCGCACGGCCTGGTGTACCCGGTGTTTCCCGGCGAGATGAGCGCCAGCCTGGGCGGGACCATCGCCACGAACGCCGGCGGGATGCGCGCGGTCAAGTACGGGGTCACCCGCCAGCACGTGCTCGGCGTCGAGGCCGTGCTGGCCTCGGGCGAGGTGCTGCGCTGCGGCGGGAAGCACGTCAAGAACGCGTCCGGCTACGACCTCACCCAGCTGATCGTCGGCTCCGAGGGCACCCTGGCCCTGGTCACCGAGGCCGTGGTCCGGCTCTACCCGCGGCTGCCGTTCCAGGCGACGGTGCTGGCGCCGTTCGGGTCGCTCGACCAGGTGACCGCCGCGGTCCCCGGCATCGTCGGCAGCGGCATCGGGCCGCTGATCCTCGAGTACGTGGACACGGTGACGATGGCGGCGATCACCGCGGCCGAGGACGTCGACCTCGGTGTCCCGGCCGCGATCCGGGACAAGACGCTGGCCTACCTGGTGGTGGTGGTCGAGGAGCGCGCCGAGGAACGCCTGGCCGCGACGGTGACCGAGCTGGCCGAGCTGATGGCCGGGCTCGGCGCGGGCGACGTCTATGTGCTGCCCGACCGGGCCGCGAGGCGGCTCATCGAGGCGCGGGAGAAGGCGTTCTGGACGGCCAAGAACGCCGGCGCCGACGACATCGTGGATACGGTGCTGCCGCGTGCCGCCATGGCCGGATTCCTGACCGAGGTGGCCGAGCTAGCCGGTGGCGGCGGCGCTGGTGGCGGCAGCCTGGTCCTCGGCTGCGGCCACGCCGGGGACGGCAACGTCCACCTGGCGGTCTTCCAGCCCGACGCGGCGGAGCGCTCCGCGCTGATGCGCAGGATCTTCGCCGCGGCCGTGGCCCGCGGCGGCGCGGTCAGCGGCGAGCACGGCATCGGGACGGCCAAGAAGCGCTACTTCCTGGAGCTGGCCGACCCGGTGGCGGTCGGGCTGATGCGCCGGGTGAAACAGGCGTTCGATCCCGAGGGCATTTTGGGGCCCGGGGTCCTGTTCGAATGACCGGGGAGCTGGCCCACAGGGGCGGGAGGAACCGATGAACGGCGCGCAAGCCCTGATCCGCACGCTGACCGACAGCGGCGTCGACGTGTGCTTCAGCAACCCGGGAACCTCGGAGATGCACTTCGTCGCGGCGCTGGACGCCGTCCCCCGGATGCGCGGGGTGCTCTGCCTGTTCGAGGGGGTGGCGACCGGCGCGGCGGACGGCTACGGCCGGATGGCCGGCCGCCCCGCCGCGGCGCTGCTGCACCTGGGCCCGGGCCTGGCCAACGGGCTGGCCAACCTGCACAACGCGCGGCGGGCGCGGACCCCGCTGCTCACGGTGGTCGGCGACCACGCCACCTATCACAAGCGGTACGACGCGCCGCTGGAGTCCGACATCGACGCCCTGGCCGGCACGGTGTCGGTCTGGGTTCGCCGCTCGTCGCGCGCCCAGGACGTGGCGGCCGACGCCGCCGAGGGGGTGGCCGCGGCGAAAATCCCGCCCGGCGGGGTGGCCACGCTCATCCTGCCGGCCGACGTGTCCTGGTCCGAAGGCGGTGCGCCCGCGCCGGCGCTCCCGGTGCGGGCTCCTTCGCCGGTGCCGGGCGACGTGATCCGTTCGGTGGCGTCCGTGCTGGCCGGCCAGGAGCCGTGCGTGATCCTGCTCGGCGGGACCGCGACCCGGCGGCCGGGCCTGGAGGCGGCCAGCCGGGTGGCCCAGGCCACCGGCGCCCGGCTGCTGTGCGAGGGGTCCCCGGCCCGGCTCGAGCGCGGCGCGGGCCTCCCGGCCGTCGACCGGCTGCCCTATCTGGCCGAGTTCGCCATCCAGAAGCTGGAAGG
>JASIJN010000108.1 GCA_030050125.1 Streptosporangiaceae bacterium
CCGGGTCCCGGGCCGCCTGCCCGGCACGGGCGCGCGGGCCGCGGTGGGCGCCCTGTCGGTGGTGGCCCTCGTGCTGCTGGGGGTCGCGGTCGCCGGGGCCAACGGCTCGTCAAGTCCGCCCGCGTCGTCGGGCCAGGGTCAGGGGTCGGGCCAGGTGCTGAAGACCACCTCTATACACGGCGTCACGGTGCTGACCAACGCCAAGGGCCTGACGCTCTACTGGTTCGCGCCGGACACCCCGACCAAGTCGGCCTGCTACGGAAGCTGCGCGTCGTACTGGCCGCCGGTGTTCGGCTCGGCGAAACTCGCCCCGGGCGTGCCGGGCACGCTGGGCACGATCAAGCGCACGGGCGGCTCGACCCAGGTCACCTACAACGGGCACCCGCTGTACACCTACATCGCCGACACCTCGCCCGGCCAGGCCAACGGGAACAACATCAACCTGAATGGCGGCCTCTGGCACGAGGTGGTCGTCGCGGCCAGTTGACGCGACGCCCCGCCTGCTGGGCCGGGGCCGCCTTCCTGACACGGCGGACCCGCCTTCAATAGTGTGGATGTTGCCAACGCTGCTGCTCTTTCAGCATGGCCGGGCCATCGACCCTATTGGCCGGGCGGCCGGGTACCGCGATGGCGGTTCCATATGGGGGGTTTTGCCCCTATATACCGGGGCTATCGCTACCTTGGCGAGCATGGTTTTGGCCGGTCGGCCTTTCGGGCTATCCGTTAACAGCCTTAGATGCTGTCCGAATTCGGGTGGACAAGGTCCTCGCTGACCCAGCGACGGGCGTTCGCGGGAAGGCGCTGCCCGCCAGCACTCGTGCCCCAGCAGGCACCTGGACCTAGCCGCCCTTCGCTTTCTTGGCTAGCCAACGCGCGGCCGGGAGGGCTGCAGGGGTTGTCGGCCGACGTGGGCGGCGCGGCCGGGAGCGCTACGGGGGTTGCCGGGTGGACTCGAGCAGCGCGGGCAGCAAATAGCGGATGCGGCTTCTTAGCTCCCGGGCCGTGGCCCGGAACGCGTCCAGGTCCGGCGGGTGCGCCTGGGCCGGGTTGGGGATGCTCCAGTGGACCGCCTCCGGCCGGGCGGGCAGGTCGCCGCAGTTCTCCCGGGCCCGGTCGCAGAGCGTGATCACGCGCGTGAACCTCTGGCCGGCGAGGGCGTCCAGCGGCGTGGCCCGGTGGCCGCTGATGTCCACGCCGTGCTCGGCCATGGCCGCGACGGCCAGCGGGTGCAGCGGGGCCGGGGTGACGCCCGCGCTGCGCGCGGTCACCCGGCCCTCGCCCAGGTGGTTCAGCCAGCCCTCGGCCATCGGGGACCGGGCGCTGTTGCCGGTGCAGATGAACAGGGCCTGCGCGGGCGAACCCGGCCCGGCCGCCGTCCCCGGGGGGCCGGGCTGCCGCGCGACGGCGTCTGCCAGCAGCCCGGGGTGGATCCGGCGTGCCACTGCCGCGACCGCTTGTCCGAGCGCATCCAGGTCCAGGGTGTGGTAGCTGTCCCGGCCGTCGGCCGCGCTGCGCCGCACGCTGACCAGGCCCGCGTCGCGGAGCCGGCCCAGATGGTAGGAGACCAGGCTGGGCGGCTGCCCGGTCCGGGCCACGATCTCGCCGGTGCGCAGGTCGCCGGGGACGAGCAGGCCGACGATCGTCCAGCGCAGGTCATGGGCCAGCATGCGCAGTACCTGGGGGGAAGCCGGGACGGCCATGACCTCATTATGTCAAACTCAATTGAATAATTTTTCTGGACTTGGCTAACCGGGAGGCGTTCCGCGGTGCAGACTCCCGATCCGGGCCGGAGTGAGCCAGGTCGGCAGCCGCAGTCCGGGCCACCGCGGGCTGGGAACTCGTGGCCGCCCCGCCCGGCTGGGCCCGGCGCGCCGATTCCTTCGGTGGATGACGCGCCCGCTCCTTCGGCGGATGGGCCGTCGGCCGCGATCGCCGCATCGCCGGCGCGGGTGTCGCTGCTGACGATTGCCCGGGAGTGGGGGCGCATCGGCTGCACCGGGTTCGGCGGGCCACCGGCGCACATCGCGCTGCTGCGGGCGCTGTGCGTGGACCGTCGCGGCTGGATCTCGGCCAGGGAATTCGAGGACGGCGTCGCGGCCACCAACATGCTGCCCGGGCCGGCCTCGACGCAGCTCGCGATCTTCTGCGCCTGGCGGCTGCGGGGGCCGCTCGGAGCGCTGGTCGGCGGCGCGTGCTTCATCGTGCCTGGCCTGATCGTGATCCTGGCGTTGTCCTGGCTATTCCTGGCCGGCCGCCCGCCGCTGTGGATCAGGGGTCTCGCGGCCGGGGCGGACGCGGCGGTTCCGGTGGTGGCGCTCAGCGCGGCCATCGGCCTGATGCCCGCCAGCTGGCGGCGGTCCGGGACGGCCCGCGCGGCCCGGGCCAGATGGTCCTGCTACCTCGTCGTCGGCGGTGTGGCCGCCGCCCTGATCGGTCCGTATCTGGTGCTGATCCTGCTCGGCTGCGGGCTGGCCGAGGCGCTGGTGCGCCACCCGCCCCGGCGCCCGGCCGGGCCGCACGGCGTCCTGCTGCCCCTGCTGGCGGCCCCGGCGGTGGCGACCGGAGGGCTGCTGTCGGTGGCCTGGGTGGCGTTCAAGGTCGGCGCGCTCTCCTACGGCGGCGGATTCGTGATCGTCCCGCTCATGCAGCACGACGCCGTGCACACCTACCACTGGATGACCAGCGCCCAGTTCCTCAGCGCGGTCGCGCTCGGGCAGGTGACGCCCGGGCCGGTGGTGCAGACCGTGGCCGTGGTCGGTTATGCCGCCGCCGGGGTGGGGGGCGGGCTGCTGGCCTCGTTGGTGGCGTTCACGCCGTCATTCGCCTTCGTGCTGTTCGGCGGGTCCAGGTTCGACTGGCTTCGCGGCAACCCCGGAGTCCAGGCGTTCTTGACCGGAGCCGGGCCCGCGGCTATCGGCGCGATCGCCGGCGCCACGATCCCGCTCGGCCTCGCGCTGTCTCACCTGTGGCAGATCGGGGTGCTGGCCGTGGCGGCCGTGTGGCTGGTGGGGCTGCGCCGCGGGGTGGTCACGGCCATCGTCGGCGCCGGGGTGCTGGGCGTCATCGCCGTGCTCGCCGGGGCTCCGGTGTCCTGACGGCCCTGGGGGCTGGCCCGGGCCGGGGCTACGCTAACGGCATGCATACCGTCGGCATGGTGTTGCACCCGCAGCGGGACTCCGCCGAGGCGGTCAACGCGGTCCTTGACTGGGCCGAGCGCCGGTCGATAAAGGTGCTCGGCATTGTCGACGAGATAACGCGCCTGCGATGCGCCGCGATCGCCGTCACCCCCGGCGAACTCGGCCGGCGCTCCGACCTGATCGTCAGCCTCGGCGGCGACGGCACGATGCTGCGCGCGATGCGGCTGGCCGATCGGCAGCGGGCTCCGGTGCTCGGGGTCAATCTCGGCAAGCTGGGATTCCTGGCCGAGATCGACGTGCCCGACCTGCCGGACGCGCTGTCCTCGGTCGATGCTCAGGAGTTCACGCTCGAGCCGAGGCTGGCGGTGGACGCCGTCATCGGTGACCAGACGATGACCGCGTTCAACGACGTCGCGGTGGTCCGGTTTCCCGGGCACGGCGGCGGACAGATCGCCGTCCGGGTCGACGACCAGCCGTTCGTCGGCTACGCGGCCGATGCGCTCGTGGTGGCGACCCCGACCGGGTCGACCGCGTACAGCTTCTCGGCCGGCGGGCCGATCGTGAGCCCGTCGGTCGAGGCCCTGCTGGTTACCCCCGCCTCGCCGCACTCCGCCTTCAACCGCGGGCTGGTGCTGTCGCTCAACGACACCCTGTCGCTGGACATCCTGGCCGGCAGCGGCGACCTCGCCGTCGAGGTGGACGGCCAGGTCGCCGCGCATGTCTGCGCGGGCGACCGGGTCGAGCTGCGGGCTCGCCCCGGCGCCGCGCGGGTCGTCCGGCTGGGCCGGACGACGTTCTACGAGCGGGCCCGGCGCAAGCTGCGGGTGACCGATTCGGCGGAGATCGCCGCGATCTATTCGCAGAGCTAACGCCCCGCGGAAGCGTCGGCCAGACCAGGGCGGCGGCGTCGGCTAACCGCGTTCCGCGCCGGACCCGGGCGGGCCCGCGCCCAGTCCGGCCAGCGCCGACACCGGCAGCCGTTCATCGACGCCGGTAATCCGCATGATCCTGGTGATCGGCCGGGAGGGCTTGGTGAACTCGAACGGGCGGCCCGCCCGCTCGGCGTGCGCGGCGATCCTGATCAGCGCGCCCAGGCCGCACGCGTCGCAGAACGTCAGCCCGGACAGGTCGGCGATCACGGTCCCCTCGTGCCGGTCGATGACGTCGTTGACGAAGCGGGCGGTGCGGTCGGCCGTGGCCAGGTCGAGATCGCCGCGGATGGATACCTCGGCGAGCCCGTCCGCGGACACCTGGCAGGTCAGCCGGATCAGATCGTTCGGCTCGTCCGCGGGGACGGCCTTGGGGCCCCCGGCCGCCGCCGGCCCGGCCGTCGTTCG
>JASIJN010000109.1 GCA_030050125.1 Streptosporangiaceae bacterium
GGCGGGCGTAACGTTCAAGCTCGACGACCACGAACTCGACTACCACGAAGGAGCGGGGCCGGTGACGCTGCTGGAGACGATCTCAGGTCCGCGCGATCTCAAGGCGCTCAGCCCGGACGAGCTGCCCCGCCTGGCCAGCGAAATCCGTGATGTCCTGATCGAGACGGTATCCAGGACCAGCGGCCACCTTGGGCCCAACCTTGGCGTGGTCGAGCTGACCATCGCCCTGCACAGGGTCTTCGACTCCCCTGTCGACCGGATCGTGTTCGACGTCGGGCACCAGGCATACGTGCACAAGCTGCTCACCGGCAGGCTGGCGGCGTTCGGGACGCTGCGGCAGCGGGGCGGCGTGTCCGGCTACCCGAGCCGGGCCGAGTCCGAGCACGACCTGGTGGAGAACTCGCACGCCTCCACTGGCCTGTGCTACGCCGACGGCCTGGCCAAGGCCTACCGGCTGCGCGGCGAGGCCCACCGCACCGTGGTGGTGGTCATCGGCGACGGCGCGCTGACCGGGGGCATGGCCTGGGAGGCGCTGAACAACATCGCGGTGGCCAAGGACAGCCGGATCGTCATCGTGGTCAACGACAACGGCCGCTCCTACCAGCCGACGATCGGCGGGCTGGCCGACCACCTGGCCGCGGTCCGGATATCGCAGCGCTACGAGCACGTGCTCGACTACATCAAGACCACGCTGTCGCACACGCCGCTGGTCGGTCCGCCGATCTACGAGACGCTGCACGGGATCAAGAAGGGCATCAAGGACGTGCTGCAGCCCCAGGTCCTCTTCGAGGACCTGGGGCTGAAGTACCTCGGCCCGATCGACGGCCATGACGAGCAGATGGTCGAGCACGCGCTGCGCCGCGCGGGCGACTTCGGCAGCCCGGTGATCGTGCACGTGATCACCCGGAAGGGCTTCGGTTACCCGCTGGCCGAGCAGAACGAGGAGGACTGCCTGCACCAGGTGCCGGCCGCGCCGCCCGTTCAGGTCGCGGCCAGCGCTCCGGCGGTGCCCAAGCGCACCTGGTCGGAGGTGTTCGGCGACGCGCTGGTCGCGATCGGCGCACAGCGTCCCGACGTGGTCGCGATCACCGCCGCGATGCTGCACCCGACCAAGCTGGACGGGTTCGCCCGCGCCTACCCGGACCGGGTCTTCGACGTCGGCATCGCCGAGCAGCACGCCATGACCAGCGCTGCCGGGCTGGCCATGGGCGGCATGCACCCGGTCGTCGCCATCTACTCGACGTTCCTGAACCGAGCGTTCGACCAGCTGCTGATGGACGTGGCGCTGCACAAGCTGCCGGTGACGGTGGTGCTGGACCGGGCCGGGGTGACCGGCCCCGACGGCGCGAGCCACCACGGCATGTGGGACGGATCGATCCTGCAGGTGATTCCCGGGCTGAAGATCGCGGCGCCGCGAGACGCCACCCGGATCGGTGAACTCCTGGCCGAGGCCGTGGACGTGAGCGACGGTCCGACGACGCTGCGCTTCCCGAAGGGCACGGTGGGCACCGAGGTCGAGGCCGTGGCCGAGCTCGGCGGCATGGACGTGCTGAGCAGGCCGGCCGACGGCGCGGCCAAGGACGTGCTGCTGCTCGGCGCGGGCCCGATGGCGGTGTCCTGCGTCCAGGCCGCGGAGCGCCTGGCTGACCACGGCATCGGCGTCACGGTGGTCGACCCGCGCTGGGTCAAGCCTCTGGACGAGGCTCTGGTGGCCGAGGCCCGGGAGCACCGGCTGGTGGTGACCGTCGAGGACAACGGCAGGGTCGGCGGCTTCGGCGACGCGGTGTGCCGGCTGCTGCGCGACCATGACGTGGACACCCCGGCGCGGACGTTCGGGCTGCCGCAGGAGTTCCTCGAGCACGGCGAGCGCGCCGAGCTCCTCGACGACTTCGGGCTGGCTCCGCAGCACCTGGCCAGGGCAATCACCGAGGCGGTGGCACGGCTGACCCCAGAGCTGGCCCACCGCCAGCCCGCGTGAGGCACAATCGCAGTCATGAGCGAGCCGTTGGCGAGCGGGAAACACGGTATGAGAGAACTCCAGGTCGCTGTGGTGGGCTCCGGCCCGGCCGGCCTGTACACGGCTGAGGCCCTGGTCAAGCAGGCCGCCGCGCTCGACCCGCCGGTCGGGATGAGGGTCGACGTGCTGGACCGGCTGCCCACCCCGTACGGGCTGGTCCGGTACGGCGTGGCCCCCGACCACAAGTCGATCAAGTCGATCGCCGAGTACCTGCGCACGGTGCTGGAGCACGAGGGCGTCCGCTTCCTCGGCGGGGTGCACCTCGGCGACGACGTGACCCGCGACGAACTGCTGGCGAGCTACGACGCGGTGGTCTACGCGACGGGAGCGATGCGCGACCGGCGGCTGGGCATCCCGGGCGAGGACCTGGAAGGCAGCGTCGCGGCCACCGACTTCGTCAACTGGTACTGCGGCCATCCCGACGTCGACCCGGGCACGTTCACCCTGGATGCCGAGTCGGTCGCGGTCATCGGCGTCGGAAACGTGGCGGTGGACGTGGCCCGGATCCTGGCCCGGGACCCGGAGGAGCTCCGCGAGACCGACGTGTCGCAGCCGGTGCTGGACGCGCTGATGGCGAGCAAGGTCCGCGAGGTGCACGTGATCGGCCGCCGCGGCCCGGCCCAGGCCAAGTTCACCACCAAGGAGCTGCGCGAGCTCGGCGAGCTTCCGGGCGTGGACGTGGTCGTCGAACCCGGCGAGGTCGACCTGGACGCGTTCGACCCGACGGGGGAGAGCGCCCGGCTGGCCGCGGAGGACCGGCACGTCCGCGGCAACTACGCCGTGATCAAGGACTGGGCGGCGCGCCGCCCGTCCGGCGTGGGACGCAGGCTGACCCTGCGGTTCTGGCTGCGGCCGGTCGAGATCCGCGGGCACGAGCGGATATCGGAGCTGACCCTGGAGCGCACCAGGCTGGACGAGAACGGCAGGCTGACCGGGACCGGCGAGTCCGAGACGCTGGACGTGCAGCTGGTGCTGCGCAGCGTGGGATACCAGAGCGTGCCGCTGCCCGGCGTGCCGTTCGACGAGCGCTCGTCGACCGTGCCGAACGCCGAGGGCCGGGTGACCGGGCCCGACGGCCGCCCGCTGCCCGGGGAGTACGTGGCGGGCTGGCTCAAGCGCGGGCCGACCGGCGTCATCGGGACGAACAAGTCCGACGCCGCCCAGACGGTGCGCGCGCTGCTCGCCGACCTGGCCGGCGGCCCCGGCCCGGACGACGTCCAGCTGCCCCGGGCGGGGCTGCTGCGCTATCCGCAAGCCACCGCGGAGCAGGCGGCGCAGGCGTCCTCGCGGTTCGAGGAGCTCCTGGCCTCCCGCGGGATCGCGCCGGTCAGCTACGACGACTGGCTGCGGATCGAGGCCGCGGAACGGGAACTGGCCGCCTCGCTGGGCCGCGGCGCCCGGGTCAAGCTGCCCAGCCGCGAGGAGCTGCACCGGGCCTGCGGGTTCGTCAGGCGCTCCTCCTCGCCCGCCCCGTCCGGCAGGACGCGAGACGGGGCGTAACGTACCCTCGTTTCCGGTCTCGTTGCCGCCGGGGCCGCGAGCGCTGACACTGAAGTGTGATGTCTGCGCCCGCCGGTGACGCTGAGCGGCTGAGCCAGCTGCTGGGCGGGCCGGACCTCGGCTGGCTGGTCGACCGGATCCGCGTCCGGCTGGAGCGCGGCGAGCCGGTCGACGGCACCGT
>JASIJN010000110.1 GCA_030050125.1 Streptosporangiaceae bacterium
CGGCTACGTCTCCCGGCATCCCGAGGCGTTCTCCTCCAGCCGGCGCCTGGTCCTGTTCGCCGAGACGCCCGAGTCAGAGATCGAGATGCAGCGGCTGATGATGCTCAACATGGACCCGCCGCAGCACACCCGCCAGCGCGCGTTCGTGAACCGCGGGTTCACCCCGCGGATGATCGGCCGGCTGGCCAAGCACATCAGGGAGATCTGCGACACGCTGATCGACGAGGTGGTGCCGCGCGGCACGGCGGACTTCGTGACCGACGTGGCCGCGCCGCTGCCGCTGCACGTGATCTGCGAACTGGTCGGCGCGCCGGTGCAGGACCGCGCCTGGATCTTCGAGATGTCCAACAAGCTGGTCGGCTTCGACGACCCCGAGTTCCGGCGCTCGCCCGAGGAGGGGATCGCGGCCGCCGCGGAGATCTACGCCTACGCGGGCGAGCTCGCCGCGCGCCGCCGCGAGCAGCCCGCCGATGACATCGTGACCCGGCTGCTGCAGCCGGACGAGGTCGGCGAGGTGCTGACCACCGACGAGTTCGACCTGTTCTTCCTGCTGCTGACCGTGGCCGGCAACGAGACCACGCGCAACGCCGCGTCCGGCGGGATGCTGGCGTTCTTCGAGCATCCCGGCGAGTGGCGGCGGCTGCTCGACGATCCCGGGCTGGTCCCCACCGCGGCCGAGGAGATCGTCCGCTGGGTGAGCCCGGTGAACCTGTTCCGGCGCACCGCCACCCGCGACACGAAGATCGGCGGCCAGGCCATCGCCGAGGGCGAGAAGGTGGTGGTCTTCTACGCCTCGGCCAACCGGGACGAGAACGTGTTCGCCGACCCGCAGGCCTTCGACATCGCGCGGGACCCCAACCCGCACGTGGGCTTCGGCGGCGGCGGCCCGCACTTCTGCCTGGGCCGGCACCTGGCCGCGCTGGAGCTGCGGGTCCTGCTGCAGGCCCTGGCCGAGCGGATGCCGGACATCGAGCTCGACGGCGAGGTGAGCAGGCTCAGGTCCAACTTCCTCAACGGGATCAAGCACATGCCGGTGCGGTTCACCCCGTCCGCGCCGCGGACCTGAATGGTGCGGCGGGAGGCTAATTGAAGGGGACGGTGACCGGGCCGGGCACCGGCTGGTAGACGGCAAAGAAGTCACGGTCGTCGGGGACGAGGTAGCGCGTCACCGGCTGATTCGGGTTGGGTCCGACCATCGTGGGGACGAGACCGTGAGCGCCGTGGGTGTAGGTGATCAAGGTGTGCCAATAGGGGTTGATGTCGAACTCCATCGCCCGCACCGCACCGAGGTGCTGGAGGATCTGCGCCAGGGTGATCACCGTCTGGCCGTCGGCGGCGACGTAGATGAGGTTGCCGCGACGGTCGATGCCGACGCCGGTGCGCCAGACGCGGGTGACGCCGCCGAGCGTGTACCCCCACTGCGGGCTGTTCGGGTTGTCGTTCAGCTGCGGGTTCAGCTGTCCGTTCCAGACGATCGGGGCCAGGCTCTGGCGTGCCCAGGCGATGCCCGGCCCTACGTCCGGGCCGCCGTTCCACTTCACGATCGCGATGCTGCCGTCGCTATAGCCGATGAGCGTGGCGTTGCCGTCCGTCAGCGGCTCATTGGTGCGGCCGTTGTCGGCCGAGCCATTATTGCCGTCGGCGTAGGTGAAGCCGCCGTTGAAGGTCGCGAGCAGCCGATAGCGCTGATCGTCCGGGACCATCATCGGCCCGCGTACGGCGGCGTTCGGCGGCTCGTATCGGCCCGGATAGTACGCGATCTGGGTGCGCGTATGGTCGAACCAGGCGACGTAGGCGACGATCTGCGGATAGTCGAGCTCAGGCCGGTAGGTCGTCACCAGTACCGGCGGACCACCGTCAACCGGCGGGCCGGTCGGCCTCCAGACTCCTTCGCCGGGCAGCGGGTCAGGGAACACCGGCTTGACCGGCGGCGGCCAGGGAGCCGTTTGTGCCTGAGACTTCGCGGTGCCCGGGGTTCGCGCGGGGTTCAGCCCGACCTTCGGCAGGCTCCTGAGTGGCGGTCCGCCCGGCTTCGGTGCGTTCGAGGTGTAGTAGATCTGCTCGATGTTGTCGACCATCCAGTTGCCGAAAGGCACGTCGGCTCGGACCCACTCGACGCTGCGCACGCGCCACGGCAGGCTCGAAGGCTGCAGCACATAGACCGTGTACGAAACAATCCCCCAAGAAAGCAGAACGAGGAAGGGCGCAGCGATCAAGACGCGCCGGCGTCGCCGCCCTCGCCTGACCGCGGGCTCTGCCTGCTGCTCTCCCGGCTCAGCACCCCGGGCGGGGGATACCGGGACCGGCCGTGAGTCGCCCGCATCCGGCGGAGAACTCACGCCAGAACCCGAGCCAGATCGCGCTCGCCGCAAGCCCTTCATCACAATACGTCAGCCTCTATCGAGCAGGACACGGACGAAGAACGGGATACTCAGGCGGCCTGGTGCGACGCCCTTCGACGCTCGCGCTCCGTTCCGCGGCCCGCTCGACGGGACAGGGAACGGGCTGGATCTAAACTTACGGTGGAGCAACGGCTGAAAGACAGCCTCATCGCTCGCGCGGTCAGCCCGGGCAGCGCCCTCGCCGTAGCGTACTCCCAGGGGCGTCGCCGCCGGGGCTCGGGCACCCGGCTGATCCAGGGCGGCTCCATGCCGGGCGGGCGCAGGCCAGCGAGCCGGACCGCCATGGCCACGACCTGCGCGACCTGCGCGACCTCTGGGGTCCAGGCGGGCGGCAGGCTCGATGAGGCGCGGACGGGGGAGAACATGACCGAGACGCTTCCCGCGCGAGGCGGGATGGTCGCCGGGGAGACCGCGGACCTTCGGCGCGTCGGGATCAACATGGATTTCTGGTACCCGGTCGCGCTCTCCGCCAGCGTGCGGACCGGAAAGACGTTCGCGGCCGCGTTCGCCGGGCAGCGGATCGCCCTGTACCGCGGCGGCCGCGGCCAGGTCTACGGACTGCAGGACCGGTGCGCCCACCGCCAGGTGCCGCTGAGCATGGGGGTGGTGGAGGGCGATGCGCTTCGCTGCTGCTACCACGCCTGGGCCTACCGGGGCGACGGGCGCATCTGGCAGATCCCGAACCTGCCCAAGGGCGCGCCCCGGCCGCCGCGCGCGGTGCGCGCCTACCCGGTCCGCGAGGCCTACGGCCTGGTGTTCGCTTTCCCTGGCGACCCGGGCAAGGCCGAGGCCGCGCCCTTGCCGCAGCTCGATTCCGCCGGGCACGAGACCATGATCTTCTCCCGCACCGTGGCCTGCCACTACTCGTTCCTGCACGAGAACCTGCTGGACATGAACCACCAGTTCCTGCACCGGGGCGTCGTCGGCCGCATCAAGCCCGAGCTGCTCGGCTACCAGGCCGGCCCGCACTGGGTCGAGGCGCGGTACCTGTTCACCCACGCCGGCGGCAGGAAATCCCTGGGAGCCGGCCTGCTCGCCGGAGCCGCTGGCGGCGGCGGCGCCCCGCACATCCTCACCATCCGCACCGGCTACCCTTACCAGACCCTGCGGCTGACCGCGGCCGAGGCCGGACGCCCCGCGTTTTCGCTGTGGGCGGCCTACGTGCCCGAGGACGCGGCACAGCGCATCACCCACGCGTACGGCCTGCTCATGATCGCCAAGCCGCGGGTCCCCGGGGCGCTGCGTGTGGCCTGGCCGTTCATCCGCCGGTTCACCGAGCGGGTGTTCGCCGAGGACCGGATGGCGGTCGAGGCCGAGCAACGGGCCTGGGAGGAGCAGGGCGAGGACCGTAACCACGAGGTCTTCCCCCTGATCCTGGATCTCCGCGAGGTGCTCAGGTCCAACGGCGTTCGCCTCGGCGCCGATCCGCCCTGCGCTACGCCGCCGCGATCCGGGCAGGCGCCGTGACCCTGTCGGGCGCGCCGGGGCGTCAGAGGCGGGCCGGGGTCGCGCGGGCCCGGTTTGTCACAGGCGGCTGGGATACTGGTAGGCATGTCCGTGGCTGCGAGAGGACCCCTAGTCGGCAGGCAGGCCGAATTCGGCCGCCTGCGCGCCCTGCTGCGTGACGCGGCTGCGGGCCGTCCGGTCGTCGCCCTGGTCAGCGGCGACGCGGGTGTCGGCAAGACACGTCTGGTGGCCGAGCTGTCGGCCGAGGCCAGGCAGGACGGTTTCGCGGTGTTGACCGGACGGTGCGCCGAGCTCGCCGACACAGTCCCGTACCTGCCGCTGGCGGACGCGCTGCGGGAGGCCGCGGTGGGCCCGCTGGCCCACGGGCCGCTGCGGGACGCGCTGGCGG
>JASIJN010000111.1 GCA_030050125.1 Streptosporangiaceae bacterium
CAGGTGCTGGGCACGCCCGGCCCGGTGTCGGAGAAGCGGGTCCTGGCCGCGCTCGACCGCCTGGGCGATCGTTGAACACGGGTTCGCTGGCATCCGCGATCGGGCCCGAGTCGCCCGAATCGCGGGCGCGCCAGCTGGCCGCCGCGCGCCGCCGGGCCACCGCCTTGCTCGCGGCGGTGACGGCCCTGTTCGTGGCCGTGACCGTGGCCGGCGCCCACGGGACCGCTCTTGGCTACGTGCAGGCCGGGGCCGAGGCGGCCATGGTCGGAGGCGTGGCGGACTGGTTCGCGGTGACGGCCCTGTTCCGCCGCCCGCTGGGCCTGCCGATACCGCACACCGCGCTGATCGTCGAGCGCAAGGACCAGTTCGCCGCCACGCTGGGGCAGTTCGTGCAGCAGAACTTCCTCAACGGGGACGTGCTGGCCGAGCGGATCCGCTCGGCCCGGCTCGTTCCCCGCATGGCGCGCTGGCTGGCCGACGACGCCAGCGTGGCCGGCCTCGCCGGTCACGCCGCGGGCCTGATCGTCAGGGCGGCCGAGGCGCTGCGCGACGAGGACGTGCAGCGCGTGCTCATCGCCGAACTGACCCGGGCGCTCGACGCCGTCGACGTGGCGGCGCTGGCCGGGCGGGCCCTGCGGGTCGTCCTCGCCGGCGGCCACCACGACGGGCTGTTCAACGCCATCGTGTCCGGCACCGACCGCTATCTCGCCGACCATCACGCGGAGATTCGCGGGCTGTTCGAGGCCGACGCGCCCCGCTGGGTGCCGCACGCGGTGTACCGCCGGGTGTTCGAACGCCTCTACGACCGCCTGCGCGACCGGCTGGCGACGATGGCGGCCGACCCCGACGACGAGGTGCGGCTCCAGTTCGAGGCATGGCTGGCCGGGCTTCCCGACCGCCTGGAGACGTCCCCCGAGCTGCGCGAGCGCGGGGACCGGCTCAAGCGCGATGTGCTGGGCAGCCCGCAGACGCGCGCCTGGTCCTCGGCGTTGTGGAAGCACGTCAAGGACACGCTGCGGATCCAGGCGGCCGACGCACAGTCCGAGCTGCGCGGCCAGCTGGCCGGCGCGCTGGCGGCGGCCGGCCGGCGGATCGCAGCGGACCGCGGCCTCCAGGAGCGCCTCGAGCGCATGGTCGAGTCGGGAGCCCGGGCGCTGGCCGAGCAGTTTCACGACGAGTTCGCTGGCCTGGTCACCGGAACAATCGAGCGCTGGGACGCGGCGCAGACATCCAGCCAGCTCGAACTGCTGCTGGGACGCGATCTGCAGTTCATCCGGATCAACGGCACCGTCGTGGGAGCCGGCGTCGGCCTGGCCTTGCACGCCATCGCCGTGGGCCTGACCTAGATCGCACCGACGCCGGCCGGCCGCGGCGCGCGGCGGGCTGCGGCAGGATGTCGGATGTGACCGACGCACGCCAGGCAGCGCCGCGGGCCCCCGGGGCCCCGCCCGCGGGCGGGCCGGCCGACTCGGTGCTCGAGGCGGTCCTCGAGCGGGTCACGTTCGCGAACGAGGAGACCGGCTACACGATCGCCCGGGTGGCGACCGACCGCGGCGGGCCCGACCTGCTGACCGTGGTCGGGCCCTTGCTCGGCGCGCAGGTCGGCGAGAGCCTGCGGATGACCGGCCGCTGGACCACGCATCCGCGGTACGGCCGGCAGTTCGAGGTCCGGTCCTATTCCACCGTGCTGCCCGCCACCATCCAGGGCATCCAGCGCTACCTGGGCTCCGGGCTGATCAAGGGCATCGGCCCGGTCATGGCCGAGCGCATGGTCGCGCATTTCGGCACCGACATCCTGCGCGTCATAGAGGAGCAGCCGCAGCGCCTGGTCGAGGTGCCCGGCGTCGGGCCCAAGCGCACCAAGCTGGTCGCCGACGCCTGGGAGGAGCAGAAGGCCATCAAGGAGGTGATGGTCTTCCTGCAGGGGGTCGGGGTCTCGACCTCGCTGGCCGTGCGCATCTACAAGCAGTACCGGGACGGCGCCATCGGGGTGGTGCGCGACGAGCCGTACCGGCTGGCCGCCGACGTGTGGGGAATCGGCTTCAAGACCGCGGACACCATCGCCCGGGCGGTCGGCATCGCGCACGACAGCCCGGAGCGGATCAAGGCCGGCCTGCGCCACACGCTGTCGGAGGCGGCCGACGACGGTCACTGCTTCCTGCCGGTGCCCAACCTGCTCACCGAGGCGGCGAAGATCCTCGACGTGGGCCGGGAGATGATCGGCCCGTGCCTGGACGACCTGGTGGCCGAGGAGGGCGTGATCCGCGAGGACGTCGCGCTGGGCGATCAGCAGGTACCCGCCGCCTACCTGGTTCCCTTCCACCGGGCCGAGCGGTCGCTGGCCGGCGGGCTGCTGGAGTTGCTGCACGCCGGCCAGGACCGGATGGCCGCGTTCGGCCGGCTCGATTGGGACCGGGCCCTGGCCTGGCTGAGCCAGCGCACCGGCACCGAGCTTGCCCCCGAACAGCAGGAGGCGGTGCGGCTGGCGCTGACCAGGCGGGTGGCGATCCTGACCGGCGGGCCGGGCTGCGGCAAGAGCTTCACGGTCCGCTCGATCGTGGAGCTGGCCCGGGCCAGGAAGGCCAAGGTCGTGCTGACCGCGCCGACCGGCCGGGCCGCCAAACGGCTGGCCGAGCTGACCGGCCACGAGGCCGCCACCGTGCACCGGCTGCTCCAGCTCCAGCCGGGCGGGGATCCGAAGTACGACAGGGACAACCCGCTGGACGCCGACCTGGTCGTGCTGGACGAGTCGTCCATGGTCGACCTCATCCTGGCCAACAAGCTGGTCAAGGCCGTGCCCCGGGGCGCGCACCTGCTGCTGGTCGGCGACGTGGACCAGCTCCCCTCGGTGGGGGCGGGCGAGGTGCTGCGCGACCTGCTGGCCGCCTCCGACGTGATCCCGAGGGTCCGGCTGACGAAGATCTTCCGGCAGGCTCAGCAGTCCGGGATCGTGGTCAACGCGCACCGGGTCAACGCCGGCTCGCCGCCCCGGCTGGCCGGTTTCCCCGACTTCTACTGGTTCACCTGCGAGGACACCGAGCAGACGGCCGCGCTGACCGTGGACATCGTGGCCCGCCGCATTCCCCGCCGGTTCGGCCTGGACCCGCGCCGCGACGTCCAGGTGCTCGCGCCGATGCACCGCGGCCCGGCCGGGGCGGGCAACCTCAACCTGCTGCTGCAGGAGACGCTCACCCCGTACCGGGAGGGACAGCCCGAGCGGCGCTACGGCGGCCGCGTGTTCCGGGTCGGGGACAAGGTGACGCAGCTGCGCAACAACTACGACAAGGGCGCCGCCGGGGTGTTCAACGGAACGGTCGGCGTGGTCAGCGACGTGTCACTGGACGACGGCAAGCTCACCGTGATCACCGACGAGGACGAGAGCGTCGACTACGGCTTCGACGAGCTCGACGAGCTCTCGCACGCCTACGCGGCCACGATCCACCGCTCGCAGGGCAGCGAGTACCCGGCCGTGGTCATCCCGCTCACCACCGGGTCCTGGATGATGCTGCGCCGCAACCTGCTCTACACCGCGATCACCCGGGCCAAGAGGCTGGTCGTGCTGGTCGGGTCCCGCCGGGCCCTGGCCGCCGCGGTGCGCACCCCCGGCGCCGGCCGGCGCCACACCGGCCTCACCCACCGCCTGATCCAGCCGTAGCGGGCCCTTCCGCGCGCCGGGCTTTTGCCGTGGGTGAGGCCGCGTGTGATGATGACCCGCGTGCCGCCCGCTCGCATGACCGACTCGAAGCTGCTCGCCGTCAGCGACCTGCACGTCGCCCACCAGGAAAACCGTGAGCTGGTCGAGGAGATGCGGCCGCAGTCCTGCTCGGACTGGCTGCTCGTGGCCGGCGACATCGCCGAGTTCGCCGCGGACGTGGAGTGGGCGCTGCGCGTGCTCAGCCAGCGCTTCGCGACGGTCGTCTGGGCCCCGGGCAATCACGAGCTGTGGACCTGCGGCGCGGATCCCGTGCAGCTACGGGGGGAGGAGCGCTACCGGTACCTGGTCCGGCTCTGCCGCGGGCTGGGCGTGCTCACCCCGGAAGACCCGTACCCGGTGTGGGAGGGCGAGGGCGGGCCGGTCGTGGTCGCGCCGCTGTTCCTCCTCTACGACTACTCGTTCCTGCCTCCGGGCGCGGCCACCGCGGCCGAGGGGCTCGCCCTGGCCTACCAGGCCGGCGTGGTCTGCAGCGACGAGGCGCTGCTGCATCCCGACCCGTATCCGAGCCGCGAGGCATGGTGCCGGGCCCGGGTGGAGGTCACCGAGCGCCGCCTGGCCGCGCTGGGGCCCGGTGCCCGCACGGTCCTGATGAGCCACTTCCCGCTCATCCGCGAGCCCGCCGAGAGCCTGCGGTACCCCGAGTTCGCCCAGTGGTGCGGCACGACGCGCACCGCCGGCTGGCACCTGAGGTTCGGCGCCGCGGCCGTGGTCTACGGACATCTGCACATCCCGCGGACCACCTGGCACGACGGGGTGCGGTTCGAGGAGGTTTCGCTCGGCTACCCAGACGAACGGCGCCAGCGTGAGGCGGCCGCCGTGACCCCGCGGGAGATACTGCCGGCCAAGGAGGCCGGGAATGGCTGAGGAGATCCTCGGGTGATCGAGGAGATCCTCGGTCCCGGCGTGTCGGCGGCGGAGACCTTCGGCGACGCGGCGGGCGTCGTCCTGTTCCCGGAGGAGGAGGCGGTCGTCGCCAGGGCCGTGCCGAAGCGGCGCCGCGAGTTCGCGACCGCCCGGGCATGCGCCCGCGCGGCACTGGCCGGGCTCGGCGTGCCGTCCGCCCCGATTGTGCCCGGCTACCGCGGCGCGCCGCAATGGCCGCCGGACGTGGTGGGCAGCATCACCCACTGCGACGGCTACCGCGCGGCCGCCGTGGCCCGGGCCGCCGACGTGATCACGCTCGGCGTGGACGCCGAGCCCGACGAGCCGCTGCCCGACGGCGTGCTCGAACTGGTGGCCAGGCCCGAGGAGCGCGCCTGGCTGGAGGGGCCCGGCTGCGGGGCGGCGGGGCCGTCCTGGGACAGGCTGCTGTTCAGCGCGAAGGAATCGGTGTACAAGGCCTGGTTCCCGCTCACCGGGCGGTGGCTGGATTTCGGCGACGCGGTGCTGACCTTCGACCCGGCCGGCACCTTTACCGCGCGCCTGCTCGTGCCCGGCCCGGCGGTCGGTGACCGCCAGGTCGCGGGGTTCGCCGGGCGCTGGCTGGTGCATGACGGGCTGATCCTGACCGCCATCGTGATGCCGGCCCGCCGCTGACCATGGCGCGCCGGACGCGGCGCCAGGCATGATTCCCGGGAGCGCCTGACGCTGCGCTGGCGGCCGCCGGCCCGGGCGACCGCCGGCCGACGGTACCTACCCGCAGGGGCGAGGATGGACATCCTTATAGCTGAGGTCGTCGGCGACGTCGCGCTGGTGCTGGTGGTGGCGTCGGTCATGGGCGCGATCGCCCGGCGGTGCGGGCAGCCGGCCGTCATCGGCCAGATCCTCGCGGGCATCCTGCTCGGTCCCAGCGTGCTCGGCCGCCTGCCCGGCCATCTGACCGGCCGGCTGTTCCCGCACACGGCGCTGCCGGCGCTGACGGTGCTGTCCCAGGTGGCGGTCGTGATCTTCATGTTCGCGGTGGGATACGAGCTCGACCGGCGGGCGCTGCGCCGGCGGCACCGGGCGGTGTGGCTGGTCGCCGGGTGCGCGCTGGTCGTGCCCATGAGCCTGGGGGCCGGCGCGGCCCTTATCTTAAAGCCGGAGTTCGCCGCCCTGGGCGAGCACCACATGAGCCGCTCCCTGGTGCTGTTCATGGGCGTGGCCCTGTCCATCACCGCCCTTCCGGTGCTGGCCGCGATCGCGCGCGAGCGCGGCATCGCGGGGACCGTTCCCGGCGTGGTCGCGGCCTCGGCGGCCGGGATCATGGACGTCACGGCGTGGGTGGTGCTGGCCGCGGCGCTGGTCGGCACGTCGGGCCGGACCGGCCGCCCCTGGCCGGTGACCCTGGCGCTGGTCGTCTGCTTCGCGGCGGTCATGCTCCTGGGCGTGCGCCCGGCCCTGCGCCACTGGATGAACGGGCGGCGCTTCGTGGTCTCGAATCCGCTGCCCTTGGCCCTGGTGCTGGCGCTGGGAAGCGCGTGGGTGACCGCCTCGCTCGGCCTGCACCCGGTGTTCGGGGGATTCCTGGCCGGCCTGACCATGCCCGGCCCCGACGGCGCCCCTGATGCCGAGGTGCTGCGTCCGATGGAGGAGATCGGCGGGATCCTGCTGCCGCTGTTCTTCGTCGTCACCGGCCTGTCGGTGAACGTCGGCGCCCTGAGCGGCGACGCGCTGGTGCTGCTGGTGATCCTCTGCGCCCTGGCCGGCGCGGGCAAGCTGGGCCCGGGCTTCGCCGCCGCCAGGCTCGGCGGGCTGGGCCGCCGGGACGCGGCCACCGTCGCCGCGCTGGTGAACGCGCGCGGGCTCACCGAGCTCATCGCGCTGAACGTCGGGCTGAGCGCGGGCCTGCTGGACCAGCGGCTGTTCAGCGTTCTCGTCCTGATGGCCGTGATCACCACGGTCGTGACCCCGCCGTTGCTGGCGCTGATCCGCTCGCCCGCGCGCCCGGCGCCCGGCGGCGTCGCCGCGCAGGCGCAGGCGCGGGTGCCGCACAAAGAGGAGAACTGATAATATCTGGCCCGCAGTGGCGGGCAGATTTTTGCCGTGGAAGGGCAGGATATGAGCCCTGAAGGCGCCGAAAATGCTGACGTCGTCGTCGTGGGCGGCGGGCCTGGAGGATCGACATTAGCAGCGCTGCTCGCGATGCAGGGCCACCGGGTCGTGCTGCTGGAGAAAGAGAAATTCCCGCGATATCAGATCGGCGAGTCACTGCTGCCTTCCACGGTGCACGGGATTTGCCGGCTGACCGGTGTCTTCGACGACCTGGCCGGCGCCGGATTTACCCGGAAGAGGGGCGGGACGTACCGGTGGGGCGCGAACCCTGATCCGTGGACGTTCGCGTTCGCCGTTTCGCCGAGCATCGCCGCCGAGACGTCGTACGCCTATCAGGTGGAGCGCAGCAAGTTCGACAAGATCCTGCTCGACCACGCCCGCAGGCTCGGCGCCGACGTCCGGGAGCAGTGCCAGGTCACCGGCGTCCTCAGCGAGGACGACCGGGTCAGCGGCGTCGCCTACGCGGACGCCGCGGGGAACGCGCGCCGCCTCGGCGCCCGGTACGTGGTCGACGCCTCGGGCAACAAGAGCCGGATATACGGTCACGTCGGAGGCT
>JASIJN010000112.1 GCA_030050125.1 Streptosporangiaceae bacterium
GCGCTGCCCTCGGCCGGCGCCCACCGCCTCGTGGAGAGTTCACTGACATGAGCACCGAGCCACACGGGATCAAGCCGGCCAGGCAGCCATCCTCCATCGAGCGCATCCGGCGGCTGGAGCGGCTGGAGCGCGAGCGACTGGAAGAGAAGAGCCGCAGGGAAGAGCGGCGGCGCCAGATCATCGCCGGGGCCAAGCCATCGGGCGGGCGCAACGACCTCGTCGACGACATCGAGCGGGTCACGAGGTACCCGATGGCCCTGCTGGGAATCGCCTGGCTGGTCATCGCGATCGTCATCGGCGCCATGCAAGCGCACGGCACGGCGCCCGTCGCCCTGGTTGGCGCCCTTTTCGCGGCGTGGGTCGTCCTGCTGGCCGAGTACCTGGTCCGCCTGGTGGTCAGCCCGGACCGGCGCGGCTACCTCAGGCGGCGGTGGGTGGAGCCGGTCACCGTGGTGGTGCCCCCGCTTCAGGGCTGGCACGTCGTCGGGATCGAGAAGATGAGCCTGCTCCTGCACGAGGGGGGACTGCGGGCGTCGGCCATACTCAAGCACCACAGCCTGTTCCGGGTGCTCATCGCCGCGGCGGCCACGCTCTTCGTCGGGGCCTGGCTGGTGCTGCTCTTCGAGGAGAACGCCAAGGGCAGCAACATCCACAGCTACCCCGACGCCGTCTGGTGGGCCATCGTCACCGTCACCACGGTCGGTTACGGGGACAGGTACCCCACCACGGAGGGCGGCCGGGCCGTCGCCGTGGTCCTCATGCTGGTGGGCATCGGCCTCATCGGCGTGCTCACGGCGACGGTGGCGTCGGTCTTCGTCAAGGAGCACACCGACGCCAACAGGGAGGAGTACCAGAAAGGCCACGCCGACCTGGGCCAGCGGCTGTCGGTGATCAGCGGGCGGCTGGCCGACATCGAGCGCCGGCTCGGCGCATCGCCGGCCGATATCGCCGCGGTGGACGCGGTCGCCGACGCCGAGGCGGCCTCAGAAGGCCCTGATCAGCCAGCATCCGGCTCCGGGGCGTGACACCATTTGCCCATGAAAGGGACGATCACCTATCACGGCGAAGCCACCGAGGCCACGCAGCAGGGGATTGAGAAGGCAGTGGCCGGGAGCGGCTTCTTCTGGCTCGACCTGGACGTCCATGACCCGGGACCCGACGACGACGTCGCGGGCCTGCTGACCGACACCTTTCGCTTCCACCCGGTGGCGGTGGAGGCGGCGGAACGGTTCGGCCAGCGGCCCCGCATCGACGAGTACGAGGGCTTCGTCCACGTCGTCACCTTCGGCATCGCCGACGACGGGAAGAGCGTGGCCGAGGTGCACTGCTTCATCGCCGAGAAATTCATCGTCAGCATCCACCGGGGCAACTGCCCGGCGCTGGCCACGGTGCGGGACCGCATCCGCAGCCATCACTCCACGAAGGTAGCCGGACCGCAGGCCGTGATCTTCTACCTGATCATGGATACGCTGGTCGACTCGTTCTTTCCGGTGCTGTCCGACTTCGACGACTCGATCGACAGCCTCGAGAGCGAGATCCTGAAGACCCCGACCGAGGCGCAGCTGGGCACCCTGTTCGGGATGAAGCGCGAGGTCATGACCATCCGCAAGATCGTCACGCCGCAGCGCGACATGATCGCCAGCCTCAACGCGGGCATGGTGGAGATACCGGGGATGACCGGCGAGGGCTCGGCGTACTTCCGCAACCTCTACGACCACCTCATCCGGATCAACGATCAGGTGGACGGGTACCGCGACCTGATCAGCGGCGCCATGGACACCCACCTGTCGATGGTGTCGAACCGGCTGAACGTGGTCATGAAGCAGCTGGCCATCATCGCCACCGTGTTCCTCCCGCTGGGCTTCCTGACCGGTTTCTTCGGGCAGAACTTCGCCTGGCCGATCGCGCACATGCAGACGAGCTTCGGCTACTTCCTCTTCCTCGGCATCGGCTCCGAGGTGGTCGCGATCATCCTGCTGCTCATCCTGTTCAAGCGGCGGGGATGGCTCGGCAGCGGCCCCACCGCCTGAACGCCGGCCGCCATGATCACGAGGGTGCGGGCCCGCCGGGAGCCCCGCTGGAAGCTGGCCAGCCTGCCTACCGCGATCTGCGCCGCTTCGGCGTAGCCTGCCCGGTCTCCCGGCCCGGTGCGGCGCCGGGGATGCGGTCGGCCCGCGGAGTCCGCCGTGGCAGCCCGGCGGAGGTCAGCGCACCAGCGGCCGCTTGCGGCTCGCTCGGACCGGGCGGGTCCCCGTCGCGAGTGCGGAAATAACCAGACTCGACGGCTTCGAAGATGGGCAGCTTGCCGCCCAGCTCCGAGGCGGATGGCGCCGGGGCTGACACCGGCGCGCCGAGCGGCAGCGCAGTGGCATCGGGGGCGGCGATCTCCCGCCCTTCGGCCACCGGGCCCTGAGCAAACTTCGGCGCGGCGGGGACCCAGGCAGGCGAGGGGCGCGGATCCCCTGTCGCCGCCGCGGCTTCCCGGCCCGCCCGGGCCTGGAGGGCTTGGCCCGCTGGTCTCGGCGAGGCGCCGGTCCTGGCGTCTGGCGAGATCAGCGCGGCGGGAAGGCGTACCTCGGCTGTGGTTCCGCCGTCCGGGGACGGCCCGAGCGCCACATTGATGCCGTGTCGCGCCGCTAGCTGCGCGACCGCGAACAAACCCAGGTGCGGGGACGCCGTCACGTCCGCGAGGTCCGCGCGGGCCAGCTGCCGGTTGAGCTGCCTCAGCTGCTCCTCGGGCATACCCGTTCCGCCGTCGGCAATATTGATCAGCAAGCCGCCCCCGCGCACTGTGTGCCCGGACATGCGGACCTGGGTCGTCTCGGGCGAGAACGTGACGGCATTGTCCAGCAGCTCGGCAAGCAGGTGCACGGTGTCCGCCGCCGCGCTGCCGCTGACCGAGACACCCTGCTGCGCGTCGACAACGACCCGGTCGTAGTGCTCGATCTCGGACACCGCGGCCCGAAGCACATCCATCAGGGTGATCTGCTCGGTCCGGTGGTGCGGTGCCACGTGGCCCGTGAGGACGTGCGTGGTGTCCGAGTTGCGCCGCAACCGCGTAGCCAGATGATCCATCTCGAACAGGGTGGCCAGCCGTTCGGGGTCGTCCTCGCCGAGTTCCAGGCCGTCGATCAGCCGGAGCAAGCGCTCCAGCAGGGAGTGGCTGCGCCGGAAGAAACCCGCGTGGATGGCACTGACGCTGTCTCCCCGCAGCCGGGTCTCTTCCCCGGCCAGCCGCACAGCTTCGTGGTGCACCCGGTCCAAGGCGCGGGCGACCCGGCCGATCTCATCGCAAGACTGCACGTCGACAGGGGCCGTTAGTGAAGGGGGGCCATCGTTCCCGGCCACGCTTCGCGCACGGACCTCCTCGGGCAGGCGTATCCCGGCGACATCCAGGGCGGCCGCTTCGAGTCGACGCAGCGGAAGTACCAGGGACCTGGCCATGAGCAAGGTGACCAGCAAGATAAGGATCAAGGCGCCCAGGGCCGCGCCCCCAGTGATCACCGCGGACCGCGTGGCGCTGCCCCGCAGGGACTGAGCGTAGGCCGTGATCCAGCCCGCCAGCTTCTGCTCGGCATCACGCATCCAGGCGATGGTGTAGGACATCCCGGCCCGCCATTGCTGGCTGGCGCGAGGTCCCAGGGTCAAAGCGCCATTACCGGTCGCTGTCGCCCGATCCTCGACGGCCCGGGCTTGCCTGGCCAGCGGGCCGGCCAAAGTATCCGTGAGGGCCCAGCTCTCCTCGGGAGTCGCCGAGTCGCGGAACGATACGAGGTCACTGGCCTGCTGCGCCTGGGCGATGGTCAGCGCGGTGAGCATCCCCGGCCCGAAGCGACCCTTGGCGAGCGCCACGCCCAGGATGGCCTGCTGCTGCGCGGCCTGGTCCTGCATCCTGGACAGCGAGTCGAGCGCGCGCACGCTCGAGGCGAGCGCTGAGCTGCCGCTCAGGTCGGCGATGCCGTTGTCGGCCGAGAACAGGCCAGCTATCGCCGCGGAATAGGCGTTGATCACGGCCAGCGCGGGAGCCTGGCTCCGCACCGCGTGCTTGCGCAGGCCGGGTAGTTCGGCGATGCTGGCCAGGACCGTGGCCGCGCTGGCTCGCGTCTGGGCCGAGTAGCCGCCGCCAAGCCGGAGAACCAGCCGACGTGCCGCGGCCGCCGATCCGTCGGTGACGAGGTACCCGCGGTGCAGGGCCGGAATGCCCGCAGCCGGGCGCCCGGCGGTGATGAACGCGGCCGTTTCGGCTCGCTCATCCTGCATCGCCTGCGCTAAGCCGGTAACCTGCTGGCCCAGCACGGCGAGCGCACTGACCTGGCCGTACGCGTCCGCGCTGCGCACCTCGTCGGTGATCCGCAGCCCGGTGAGGGCCAGGCCCAGCACCGTCGGAATGGCCACCAGGACGACCAGTCGCTGGGCCACCCGCCAGTTGCGCAGAGCCGACCCAGGCAAGAGGCGAGAAAAGATCACCTTTCCCCCTGTTCTTCCCCCAGACGATACCTCTGGGCCTGAGTGCGAGGAAATCGTCGGCCCCGAGCCGGGCCGGGCGGCCGTCTTCCCCCGGTCGCGCTGACCGCGTAGCCTGATATTCCAGTGATGAACAGGCCATTACATGTCTGTGCCGGCGCCACAAAGATGCGCAGAACCGTGATGGGGACGGGTCTGAGGGCGAGATTGGCCGCCGTCGGCTTCGCCGTTCTAGCCATGTTCGCTTCCGCCGCGGTTTCGGCCTGCTCTGGGTCCCCGCCCGCAGCGTCACCGCCAGCAATTTCGCCCGGGGGAACCGGGTCGGCAACACCTGGTAACGTGCCAAGCGGGACGGCCAGTGTCAGCACGCCGAGCGCTAGCGCCAGGCCGACGCCCACCCCCACGGCCGCACCGTCGGCCACCGCGACGCCCGGTCCTTCGGCCACACCGAGCCCGATCCCCACCGCCGCCCCGGCCACTGGCGGCGGCGGCACGGCCGGCTTCCAGCACTCCCTGCTCTTCGGGCTCGGCGTCGCGGCGATCCTGGCCGGCGCGGCCAGCATCGCCTACCGCAGAAAAGTCATCAGCAGCAAGCCTCCCTGGGGCCGATGACAGTGGAATCCAGCAGGCCGGCCGCGGGACGGTGATCGCGGCCAGGCCTACGCGGCGAGCTCGGCATAGCGGCCCTGGTCGGCGAGGAGGCTGGCGTGGGTGCCCGCCTCGGCGATGCGGCCGTGATCCAGCACGACGATCTGATCGGCGTTGCGCACGGTCGAGAGGCGGTGCGCGATGATGATGGTGGTGCGGCCCCGGGCCAGGGTGTCGAACGCCTTCTGGACGGCGCGCTCGGTTTCGGTGTCCAGGGCGCTGGTGGCCTCGTCGAGCACCAGCACGCGCGGGTCGCGCAGCAGGGTCCTGGCGATGGCGAGGCGCTGCTTCTCGCCGCCGGAGAAACGGTGCCCGCGGGAGCCGACGATGGTGTCGTAGCCGTCGGGCAGGCCGGCGATCAGGTCGTGGATCTGGGCCGCGCGAGCGGCGTCCTCGATCTCGGCGTCGGTCGCCCCGGGCTTGGCGTAGCGCAGGTTCTCCCGCACCGTGGCGTGCAGCAGGTAGGTCTCCTGGCTGACCACGCCCACGATCGCGGCGAGGTCGGCGAGCCTGATGTCGCGGATGTCGATGCCGTCGATGCGGACGCTGCCGCCGCCCGGGTCGTGCAGCCGGGCGATCAGCGAGGCGAGGGTGGTCTTGCCCGAGCCGGTCTCGCCGACGAGGGCCAGGGTGCGGCCGGCCGGAACGTCCAGGTCGATGCCGCAGACCGCGGGGCGGTCGGCGCCGGGATAGGCGAAGCTGACGTCCTCGAGCCGCACGTGCCCGGCGACCCGGGCCGGGTCGATCTCGACCGGGCGGGCGGGGTCGTCGACGTCGACGGGCAGGTCGAGATATTCGAAGATCCGCGCGAACAGGGCCAGCGAGCTGATCACCGAGACGCCCGTGTTGAGCAGCCCGGTAACCGGGCGGAACAGGGTGTTCTGCAGGGTCGTGAAGGCGATAAGGGTGCCGATGCTGATGGCCGCGCCGGCCAGGGGCAGGCCCGCGGAGAGGTAGATGATCGCCGGGATCGCGGCGAAGATGATGCTGACCGAGGCCATCCGCCAGCGCCCGGCCAGCTGGGAGCGCAGCTCCAGGTCGATCAGGCGGGCCGAGGAGTCGGTGAACCGCCGGGCCAGGGACGGCCCGGTGCCCATGGTCTTGGCCAGCTGGACGCCGCTGATCGACAGCCCTTCCTCGATGGTGACGTTGAGGTCCGCCAGCTCCCGCTGCTGCTGCGTGGTGATGGCGCGGCGCAGGCCCGCGACCTTGCGGGTCAGGTAGACGGCGGGCGGCATCACGACCAGCGAGATGAGGGACAGCCGCCACGACAGCGCCACCATGGCGACCGCGGTGGCGACCACCGTGGTGAGGTTGGAGGCGATGGAGGTCGCGGTCGAGGTGACCACGGATTCCATGCCCCCGATGTCGTTGGTGATGCGGGACTGCACCTCGCCGGTGCGGGTCTGGGTGAAGAACGCGATCGACTGGCGCTGCAGGTGGGCGAAGACGCTGGTGCGCAGCGCGTGCATGACCTGCTGGCCGACCTTGGTGCTGATCCAGGTCTGGATCACGCCGAGGACGGAGGTGACGGCGGCCACGGCGATCATGCCGGCCACCAGCCAGGCCAGCAGCCGCAGGTCCCTGGCCGGCAGCGCGGTGTCTATGACCGCGCGGAGCAGGAACGGGGAGGCCAGCCCGACGACGGAGGAGGCGGCGATGATCGCGGTGACGATGGTCAGCTGCCAGCGGTAGGGGATGAACAGCCGGCCGATGCGGCGCAGCGACACCTGGCGTGCCTGCGCCTTCTCCGCGGCTGTGACGGTTCTCGGGCCGTGAATCCGGCCCCTGTCGATGTCCGTGTTCGTCTGCCGTGACGCCAAAAGGCACTCGATTCTGTCGGGGTGGAGCGACGCTTGGACACGTCGGACCTGGTAGAAGCTTTATTGAGGTTACCTCAATTTGAGGTTACAACGGCAGATGGTGGTACCATATTCCCGTGGCCGAAGACCGTGACCCGGCGGAACGGACCGGCTCAGCCGACGAGGAGACGCTGCCGGATGCCTTCTGGTCGGTCGCGCGCCAGCTGCGCGAGGCGTCCCGCGAGAGCCTGGCCCCCTGGGACATCACCCCCGCTCAGCTGCGGGCCCTGCGTGTGCTCAGGCACCACGGGACGCTGCGCCTATCGGAACTGTCGGACCATCTGCACATCGCCGCGCGCTCGGCCACCGAGGTCACCGACGCCCTGGAATCGCGCGACCTGGCCCGGCGGCGGCCCGACCCCGGTGACCGCCGGGCCACGCTGGTCGAGCTGACCGGGCACGGCGCCAGCGTTCTCGACGCGATCCAGGAGGCCCGCGGCAGCGAGGCCGAGCGGGTCTTCGGCCGGCTGAGCCAGACCGACCGCGCCGACCTCGCCCGCCTCCTGCGCAAGCTGAGGAACTGATGGCCCGGGACCGCGCTGGAGGGTGCGGCATAGCGGCAGACGGCGGCTTGTTACCCCGCTCGCTCCCTGGTAGATAGCCTTGTCGGGACGCGAAACGGCCGGGAAGGGACCCGTGATGGAACCAAGCGCTGATCGCACGCCGCTGCGGGATTCTCCGCTGCGAGTGGCGCTGCTCGGCTGCGGCGCGGTGGGCTCACAGGTGTTCCGGCTGCTCGGCGAGCAGGCCCGCGACCTGGCCGCGCGCGTCGGCGCTCCGTTGCAGGTCGCCGGCGTGGCGGTCCGGGACCCGGCCCGGGGGGCGCGAAGCGCCGGGGTTCCCGACGCTCTGGTCACCACCGACGCCATGGGCCTGGTCACCCGCCCGGACGTCGACATCGTGGTCGAGATGATCGGCGGCATCGAGCCTGCCCGCTCGCTGCTGCTGGCGGCCATGCAGGCCGGCAAGTCCGTGGTGACGGCGAACAAGGCGCTGCTGGGCGCGGACGGCGCGGCCATGCACGCCGCCGCCCGCGAGCACGGCGCCGACCTGTTCTACGAGGCGGCGGTGGCCGGGGCGATCCCGCTGCTGCGGCCGCTGCGCGAGTCCCTGGCCGGCGACGCCGTGCGCCGGGTGCTCGGCATCGTCAACGGGACCACGAACTACATCCTGGACCGGATGGACAGCTCCGGCGCGGAGTTCGGCGACGCGCTGAAGGAGGCGCAGGCCCTCGGCTACGCCGAGGCCGACCCGGCGGCCGACGTGGGCGGCTACGATGCCGCGGCCAAGGCCGCGATCCTGGCCAGCCTGGCCTTCCACACCCGGGTCAGTGCCGGCGACGTCTACCGGCAGGGGATCACCGCGGTGACGGCGGCCGACATCGCCGCGGCCCGCCAGGTCGGCTGCGTGGTCAAGCTGCTCGCCATCTGCGAGCGGTGCGACGACGGGATCTCGGCCAGGGTCCACCCGGCGATGATCCCCAGGGAGCACCCGCTGGCCTCGGTGCGAGGGGTCTACAACGCGGTGTTCGTCGAGGCCGAGTCGGCCGGGCGGCTGATGTTCTACGGAGCGGGCGCCGGCGGGGGGCCAACGGCCAGCGCCGTGCTCGGCGACCTGGTCGTGGTCGCGCGCAACCGGGTCGCCGGGATCCGGGGCCCGGACGCGCCGAGCTACGCCGGGCTGCCGGTGCTGCCCATGTCCGAGGCCCTGACCCGGTATCACGTCGCGCTCGACGTGGCCGACCGGGCGGGCGTGCTGGCCCCGGTCGCCGAGGCGTTCGCCCGGCACGGCGTGTCGATCAAGGCGGTGCGCCAGGAGGGCCGGGGCGACGAGGCCTACCTGGTGATCGTCACCCATACGGCCCGCGAGTACGGTGCCGACCTGTACTACGAGGCCTCCGTGGCCGGCGCGATCCCGCTGCTGCGCCCGCTGCGGGAGTCGCTGGCCGGGGACACCGTGCACCGCGTGCTCGGCATCGTGAACGGCACGACCAACTTCATCCTCGACCGGATGGACTCCTCGGGCGCGGGCTTCACCGAGTCGCTGGAGGAGGCGCAGGCCCTCGGCTACGCCGAGGCCGACCCGACGGCGGACGTGGAAGGGTTCGACGCGGCCGCGAAGGCGGCGATCCTGGCCAGCCTCGCGTTCCACACCCCGGTCACCGCGGCGGACGTGCACCGCGAGGGCATCACCGAGGTCACGGCCGCCGACATCGGCAGCGCGCGGGCGC
>JASIJN010000113.1 GCA_030050125.1 Streptosporangiaceae bacterium
GCGCGGCGGCGGGACCGGCCTGGCCGGGGGAGCGGCCGCGGTCGACGGCTGCGTGATCGTCTCGCTGGCCCGGATGAACGCCATCGTCGAGCTCGACCCGGCCAACGAGCTGGCCGTGGCCGAGGCGGGCGTGCTCAACGCCGACCTGGACCGGGCGGCGGCGGCGCACGGGCTGATGTACCCGCCCGACCCGTCGAGCTACGAGATCTCCACCATCGGCGGGAACCTGGCCACCAACGCGGGCGGGCTGCGCTGCGTGAAGTACGGCGTGACCCGGGACGCGGTGCTCGGCCTGGAGGTGGTGCTGGCCGACGGCCGGATCCTGCGCACCGGCCGGCGGACCATCAAGGGCGTGGCCGGGTACGACCTGACCAGCCTGTTCGTCGGCTCGGAGGGCACCCTCGGGGTGATCACCTCGGCCACCCTGAGGCTGCGCCCCCGGCCCGCGCAGCCGCCGGCCACGCTGGCCGCGAGCTTCCCGAGCTTCGGCGCGGCGGCGCGTGCGGTGACCGACATCGTGGCGGCCCGGCTGCAGCCGAGCCTGCTGGAGCTGCTCGACAAGGCCACGCTGCGCGCGATCGACGACTGGAAGCACCTGGGGTTCGGCGATCCGGTCCAGGCCCTGCTCATCGCCCAGACCGACAGCGATGACTCCGAGAGCCGGGTGGAGATCATGCGGGCGGTGTGCCTGGAGCAGGGCGCGGTGCTGGCCGACGTCTCGGGCAGCGAGGCGGAGTCGCAGCAGCTGCTCGACATCCGCCGCCTGGCCCACCCGGCCACCGAGCGGCTCGGGGCGACGCTGGTCGAGGACGTGTGCGTGCCCCGCTCCCGGCTGCCGGACATGGTCGAGCGCATCGAGCGGGCGGCCGACCGGCACGGCGTCCTGATCGCCACCGTGGCCCACGCGGGGGACGGCAACCTGCACCCGGTGTTCGTCTTCGACCGCGAGCTGGCCCGCTCGGGGGTGCCGGATAACGTCTGGGCCGCCGCCGACGAGGTGTTCCGTGCCGCGCTCGACCTGGGCGGCACGCTGACCGGCGAGCACGGCGTCGGCGTGATCAAGCGGCGCTGGCTGGCCGAGGAGCTCGGCGAGGAGTCGATGGCCGTTCACCGCGCGATCAAGGCCGCGCTGGACCCGGCCGGCCTGCTCAACCCGGGGAAGGTGATCTGACCGCCCCGGCCCCGCTCATCCGGTCAGGCCGTGGCTGCCGTACACCTCGTAGTGCCGCACGGTGAGCTCGCGCTCCGCCAGCAGCTGCTCGTCGCGCGGATAGAACACCGCCCGCTCCGGATCTTCCCCCGCGAACGCGACGATGCTCTCCATGTCGTCCCAGCAGGTGATCATGGTGAACTCGGTGCTGCCGTCGCCGCGGGACCGGCGCAGCATCAGCAACGCGCGGTGGCCAGGCACGTTCGTGTACCCGGGCGCTGCCACCTCGTGCATGTACTCCTCGTAGGCGTCGGCGTCCTCGTCGTGCGTGGCGCCGGTCCAGATCCTGGCGATCACGAGTCCTCCTGCCGGGACGGCCAGACATCGAGCTGCATCATGTCGCGCGGGGTTTCGCGGCGGAGCACCGTGGTGGCGCGCCCGCCGCGGACGAAGACGACCGCGGGTCGGCCCAGCCGGTTGTATGAGCTGGCCATGGAGTATCCGTACGCTCCGGTGACCAGGCTGCACACGACGTCGCCGGCCGCGAGGTTCTCGGGCAGCATGACGTCGGCCGCCAGGATGTCGCCCGACTCGCAGTGCTTGCCGACCAACGTGACCGGGCCGGCCGCCCGGCCGGGCGGCCGGCCCGGCGCGAGCACCTCGTACTCGGCGCCGTACAGGGCCACCCGGATGTTGTCGGTCATGCCCCCGTCGACCGCGGCGATCGTCGCGCCGTCGGCGAAGCGCTTGACGCTGCCGACGGTGTAGAGCGTGACCGCGGCCGACGCGACGATCCAGCGGCCGAGCTCACAGGTCAGCCGGACCTCGGGCAGTGCGTCCGCGCAGGCCCCGCGCACCGTCTCGGCGAAGCCGGCGATGCTGGGCGCCGGGTCCCTGGCCGTGTAGGCCACGGCCAGCCCGCCGCCGACGCAGAGCTCGGGGAGGCCCCAGGCGCGCAGATACGGCACCATCTTGCGCACGGCGGCGTCGTAGACCCGCAGGTCGCGGATCTGCGATCCCAGGTGCATGTGGATGCCGCGCAGCCGGACCGACCGGCTGGCCAGCATCCGCCCGACGAGCCGGTCGGTGACGGCCGCGCCCGCGGGCAGCCCGAACTTGGACCGGCTGTGCCCGGTGGCGATGCTGGGGTGGGTGTCCGCGGTCACCCCCGGGCTGACCCGCAGCCAGGCGTCGGCCGCCGGGTGCCCGGCCCCGACCAGCGCAGAGATCCGGTCGAACTCGTCGGCCGAGTCGATCACGAGGCGGTGCGCGCCCTGGTCGAGCGCCAGCCGGAGCTCGGCCGCGGACTTGTTGTTGCCGTGCACCACGAGCCGGTCCGCGGGCACCCCGGCCGAGCGGGCGACCAGGAACTCGCCCGCCGACGCCACGTCGAGGGTGAGCCCCTCGCCGTGCGCCAGGGCGGCCATGGCCCGGCAGCTGAACGCCTTGGTGGCGTAGCTCGCCCCGTCCGGGAAGGCGGCCAGCGCCTCCCGGCAGCGCCGGCGCAGGTGCTCCTCGTCGTAGACGATGAGCGGCGTGCCGAACCTGGCGGCGAGGTCGAGCGCGTCGCATCCGCCGATGACCAGGCGCCCGGGCCCGGCCGCCGCGGTGTCCGGCAGGATCGGCGAGCCGGGCGCGACCGTGATCACCGCGGCAGGCCCGGGGGGACCACGAGCGCGGTGACCCGCCGCCCGTCGACCGGCCACCGCTCCAGCTCCCGGCCGTCGTACACGAACAGCGCGTCGTGCAGGTTCACGGTCGGGTCGATGTGCGA
>JASIJN010000114.1 GCA_030050125.1 Streptosporangiaceae bacterium
CGACCAGCGTGGTGCGCGCCGCCTCGGACACCGCGATCCGGCCGCTGATCTTCTCCAGCGCCGACTGCAGGATCGGCCCCGCGGCGTGCATCGCGCGCGAGCGCGGGATCGCCGTGTGCACCGTGGCCACGATCGGTCCGTCCGCCACCCAGCAGGCCAGCAGCGACAGGCTCGGCGCGGCCGGCTCGTGCACGTGCAGCACGTCGAAGTTGCCGTCCCTGAGCCAGCGCCGCACCCGGCTCGCGGACAGGAAGCCGAACGCCAGACGGGCCACGGACCCGTTGTAGGGCACCGGTACCGCCCGCCCGGCCGGGATCACGTAGCCGGGCAGCGGGGCGTCCTCGTCGGCCGGCGAGATCACCGAGACCTGGTGACCCAGGTCGATCAGTGCGTCGGCCAGGCCCCGGATGTGCTCCTGCACGCCGCCAGGCACGTCCCAGGTGTACGGGCAGACCAGGCCGACCTTCACGCCGGGCCCGCTCGCTCGGCGGCCTCCGCGGCGGCGGCCTTCGCATCGGCGGCGGCCAGCCGGCCGGCGTCGAGGTCGGCTACGAACACCCGCTGCAGCATGTGCCAGTCCGCCGGGTGCGCCCGGATGGCGGACTCGAACGAGCGCGCGAGCGCCTGCGTCATCTGCGCCTCTTTCTGCTTCCGGTCTCCCTCCGCGGGCACCGGGATCTCGTCATCGACGTAAATTCCCCAGCGATCGCCCTCATACCACAAGATCGCCGGGTAGAGCGCGGCCCCGGTTCGTGCGGCCAGCGCCGCCGAGCCGCCCATCATGCGTGCCTTCTCGCCGAAGAAATCGACCTCGATGCCGTTCCCGGTGACGTCGCGGTCGGCGAGCAGGCAGACCAGCTTCCCGGACCGCAGCCGCTCGGCCAGGATCCCGAACGCCCGCACCGATCCGCCGCTGGCGGGCAGCACCTCCATGCCGAGCCCCTCGCGGAACGCCACGAATTTGTCGTAGAGCGCCTCCGGCTTCAGCCGTTCCACCACGGTGGTGAACGGGGCGCCCTGGGCGATGATGAAGGCGGCCGCGTGGTCCCAGTTGCCCATGTGCGAGAGCGCGAAGATCACCCCGCGGCCCCGGGTCAGCCAGTCGAGCGCCTCCTGCAGGCGCCCGACGACGTAGCTGTCCCCGACCACGCGCTCGGTCGGGGTCACCGGGAGCCGGAACACCTCGAGCCAGTACCGGGCGTAGGAGCGCATCGACTCGCGGGACAGGGCGCGCAGCTCAGCCCCGGTGGCGTCCGGGCCGATGACCCGGCGCAGGTTGCCCTCGAGTACCTGGATCGCCGGGCCCTGGCGCCGCCAGGCGATGTCGGCCACGAACTCGAACGCCCGCCTGCCCCAGGACTCGGGCAGCCGGCACACCACCGACCAGCCCAGACCGTATCCCGCCGCGATCAGCCGGTCCTTCATTCCGGGCATTCGCCACCTCCCGCCGCGGCGGCCGCGCCGCGGTGCACGGCCAGGACCCGCTGCCCGAACGTGAACGTGCTCGCCGCGGCCAGCAGCCAAAGACCGATGGCGAGGACATACGGTACGCCGAGCCCGGACAGGCCCGAGGCCACAAGCGCGACCAGCATGCGCTCCGAGCGCTCGGCCAGGCCCACGTCGCAGCGCAGCCCCAGGCCCTCGGCGCGCGCCTTCGCGTACGACACCAGTGCCCCGCTGACCAGGCAGTACACCGCCACTGCGGCCAGCAGCCTGCTGTGCCCGCCGAGCACGAACCAGGCCGCGAGCCCGGCGAAGACCGCCGCGTCGGCCACCCGGTCCAGCGTGGAATCCAGGAAAGCTCCGAAGGTGCCGGTCGTCCCCTTGACCCGGGCCAGGGCCCCGTCCAGCATGTCGGCCATAACGAAAAACCAGCAGACCAAAGTCCCGGCGAACAGGTGACCGGTCGGGAACAGCGCGAGCGCCCCGGCGGCCACGCCGACGGTGCCCGTGATCGTGATCGCGTTGGGCGTAATCGGGGTGTGCGCGAGCGCGTTCGCCACCGGTGCCGTCAGCCGGGCAAAAACGGGGCGCAAGGTATTGAGCATGGCCGTCTGATCCTACTGGTGAGCCGGATTCAGACGGTTCCTGGCGCCCGCGGCCGGGCGGCGACAGCGCGGGCGATTCTGGCACAGGGCTTGTGATCCGCAACCGGCAGGTAAAGGCTGGTCGTGCAGCAGCCGAACACAGATATCCAGGAGGCGATCGGATGGCGGAGAAGGCGGGCACATCTGGAGCCGCGGGCAGGGCACCCGTGGCCGACCAGCCCGAAAACGTGCGCAACGTTGTGCTTGTCGGCCACTCCGGCGCGGGGAAGACGACCCTGGTCGAGGCCCTGCTCGTCAGCACGGGGACGATCCAGCGCGCCGGGCGGGTGGAGGAGGGGACGACCGTCAGCGACTTCGACGAGGTCGAGGTCAGGCAGCAGCGGTCGGTCAACCTGACCTTGGCGCCGCTGATGCACGGCGGGATCAAGGTGAACCTGCTGGACACGCCCGGCTACGCCGACTTCACGGGGGACCTGCGGGCCGGCCTGCGGGCCGCGGACGCGGCCCTGTTCGCGGTCTCGGCCGCGGACGGCGTCGACGGCCTGACCAGGATGCTCTGGGAGGAGTGCGCCGCCGTCGGCACGCCGCGGGCCGTCGTCATCACCAAGATCGACCACCAGCGCGGCGACTTCGGCGAGGCGCTGGCCGCGTGCCGGGAGGCGTTCGGCGACTCGGTCGCCCCGCTGTACCTGCCGGTGACCGACGGCCAGGGCGGCGTCCGCGGACTGATCGGGCTGCTGTCCGAGCGCTTCTTCGACTACTCCGGCGGCTCCCGCGTGGAGCGCGACCCCGACCCGGCGGACGCCGACCGGGTCGAGGAGGCGCGCAGCGCGCTGATCGAGGCGATCATCCAGGAGAGCGAGG
>JASIJN010000115.1 GCA_030050125.1 Streptosporangiaceae bacterium
GGCACCCGCAGCAGCAGCGCGTCGCCCTGGCCGCCGCCGCCGCACAGCGCGGCCGCGCCCAGGCCGCCACCGCGGCGGCGCAGCTCGTACGCCAGATGCAGGACGATCCTGGCCCCGGACATCCCGATGGGGTGACCGATCGCGATCGCGCCCCCGTTGACGTTGACCTTGTCCGGCCCGACGCCCAGCTCGCGCATGGACTGGATCGCGACGGTGGCGAACGCCTCGTTGATCTCGATGAGGTCCAGGTCGGCGAGCGTCAGCCCGGCCTTGCCCAGCGCGCGCTTGATCGCGTTGGCCGGCTGGGAGTGCAGCGAGTTGTCCGGGCCCGCCACCACGCCGTGCGCGCCGATCTCGGCCAGCACCGGGGCGCCCGCGGCCGCGGCCGCCTCGTCGGACATGACCACCACCGCGCACGCGCCGTCGGAGATCTGCGAGGCCGACCCGGCGGTGATCGTGCCGTCTTGGCCGAACGCGGGACGGAGCTTGCTCAGCGACGCCGTGGTGCTGTCGCCCCGCACGCCCTCGTCGGTATCGAAGATCACCGGGGCGCCGCGCCGCTGGGGCACGCTGACCGGGACGATCTCGTCGGCCAGCAGCCCGTTCTTGATCGCCTCGGCCGCGCGCTGATGCGACCGCGCGGCGAACTCGTCCTGCTCTTCGCGGCCGATGTTCAGCCGTACGTTGTGGCGCTCGGTGGACTCACCCATGGACAGGTGGTCGAACGCGTCGGTCAGGCCGTCGAGCGCCATCGCGTCGACCAGTTCGGCCGACCCGAACCGCACGCCCTGGCGCGCCGCGGGCAGCAGGTGCGGCGCCCGGGTCATTGACTCCATGCCGCCGGCCACGACGACGTCGAACTCCCCGGCCCGGATCAGCTGGGCGGCCAGGGCTATCGCGTCGAGCCCGGACAGGCAGACCTTGTTGATCGTCAGCGAGGGCACCGTCATGGGGATCCCGGCCGCGACGGCCGCCTGCCGGGACGGGATCTGGCCCGCGCCGGCCTGCAGCACCTGGCCCATGATCACGTAGTCCACCCGGTCGCCGGGCACGCCCGCGCGCTCGAGTGCCGCCTTGATCGCGATTCCGCCCAGATCCGCCGCGGTGAAGTCGGTGAGCGAGCCGAGCAGGCGCCCGACCGCGGTTCTGGCCCCGGCGGCGATGACCGCATTGCGCATGCCTGAAACGATACCTACGAACAGAGCGTCCACCGGACGGAGACCGCCGTTGCTGACCCGCATCGATCACGTCGGCATCGCCTGCCGCGACCTGGCCAGCTCCATCGCCTTCTACGAAGCGACCTTCGGGCTCGCGGTGGTCAGCCGCGAGGTTCTCCCCGATCAGGGCGTGAGCGAGGCGATGCTGCGGGTGGCCGGCGCCCCGGCCGGCACGTCCTACGTCCAGCTGCTCGAGCCGCTCGGCCCGGACACGCCGGTGGGCCGGTTCCTGGACCGCCGCGGCGAGGGCATCCACCACGTCGGCTACGGGGTGACGGACATCGAGGCCGCCCTCGCGTCGATCGGCGCCGCCGGCGTGCGGCTGATCGACGCCCGGCCGCGGCACGGCTCGATGGGCGCGTCAATCGCGTTCCTGCACCCGGCAGATGTGGGCGGCGTGCTCACCGAACTGGTGCAATCGCCCGGGCCGGATTGACCTCTTACGCTGTTTGCGCAGGTGGCCCATTGAATTGGATAGGCCATAAAAAGGATCTTTGGCAAGAGCACACGCGAACGGGCACCCAACGTGTCATGAGGGGAGTACGCTGCCTTGCACCGGGCGAGCACAATTGCGTGCCGGCCCGGGCCCGCGTCGCTAGCGAGGCGGCGGGGCCCGGTGGCCGGAGTCGCGAAGGCAGCCGCCCCGGCGTGCGTTTTTCCCTGTCGACCCCGCGTCTACCCCAGGATTAGGCGACATGCAGCCCGACATCGATGCCCAGCTCAGCAACTTCTTCGAGGAGACCCCGCAGCGTGACTTCGCAAGGGTCATGCGCGGATACGACCCGCATCAGGTCAACGAGCACCTCAAGCAGATTGACGGTGAATTGCGCCAGCACCGGGAGCAGGTCCAGGCGCTGCACCGGGAGCTCGCCGACGCGCACCGCCAGATCCAGGAGCAGGAGCGCCCGACCTACTCGGGTCTCGGCTCGCGGATCGAGCAGCTGCTGAGGCTCGCCGAGGAACAGGCCACCGAGATCCTCCAGGAGGCCAGGACCGCCGCCAACGAGTTCAACGCAACGGCCAAGGTCGAGGCCGCCGAGCTGCGGGCTGCGGCCGAGAACGAGGCCGCGGAGCTGCGGGCCAACGCCAAGCGGGAGACCGACGACCAGCGGGCGTCGGCCGAGCGTGAGGCCGACGGGATCAAGACCGGCGCCCGCCGCGAGGCCGACGAGCTGACCTCGACCACCGAGCGCGAGGTGGCCAAGCTCCGGGCCACCGCCGACCACGAGGTGGCCGAGAAGCGGGCCGCCATCGAGCGCGACATCGCCAAGCTGCGCACCACGACCGAGCGCGAGGTCGCCCAGATGAAGGCGTCCTCCAAGCGCGAGCGGGACGAGATCCTCACCACGTCCAAACGCCAGGCGGACGAGATGCGCAGCCAGGCGCAGCGGATCCTGGAGGAGAGCGAGGCGCAGCGGGCCCAGGCCGAGGCGGAGTTCGACATCCAGCTCGCCTCCCGGCGCGAGGAGGCCGAGCGCCAGGAGGCCGAGCGGCTGGCCGCGGCGCAGACCGCCACGCAGAAGATGGTGTCCGAGGCCGAGCAGCGCGCGGCCACGGCCGAGCAGCGGGCCAGCAAGGCCAGCGCCCAGGCGGAGCAGACCCGCCGGGACGCCGACCAGCACTCCCGGCAGCTCGTCAGCAACGCCAAGAAGAACGCCGACCAGATCGTGGCGCAGGCCAAGGCCCAGGCCGACCAGTTGCTGGCCGACACCAAGTCCGAGGCCGATCGGGTTCGCACCTCCGCGCAGCGCCAGGTCGACGAGCTGAACAAGCAGAAGGAAAGCGTCGCGCAGCACCTGGCCCAGATCAGCCAGCTGCTGGGCGGGCAGATGCCGGGCATCGCGGACGCGCTCAAG
>JASIJN010000116.1 GCA_030050125.1 Streptosporangiaceae bacterium
CAGGGTGAGGACTATCCCGGGAATGGTCATGGCCGTGTACACGGTGAACGTCGAGGCCACGGCGGCCGATCGGGGTGCCGGAAGGGACCAGATGAAGTCCCAGGTCCCGGTTGCCTTCCGCTCGGTCACCATGGATGTGACTCCGATCAATGCGGCCGTGATCACGCCGAGGGCGGGCGCGCCGCTGACGATGAACAAGGCCGCCTTTGGGGAGAGGCTGGGCCCGAGGTAGAAGCCGTAGATGATAGCCATTCCGGCGCCGAACAGGACCTGTGTCAGCAGGAACATTGGCAGCCAGGTCCGCTGCGAGGCAACGTCGAACCGGAGCATGGCCAGGTAGCTCGACAGCCAGTGACCAGGCCCGCGCCGGACGCTCGCCAAGGGGGTGCCCGGCTCGCTGCCAGCTGCGCTCATGGCCTACCTCCGGTGCCCGACAGCCCACGCCGCGATGAGCCCGGATATGACGGCCCACGCTGCCACCACGAGGCAGGCGCGTCCCACGCCGCTAGCCATGCCGCTGACCAGCGCCGAGCGCATGATCGTCGCCATGGGGCCAAACGGCAGCCACCGGTTCACCTGCGCCAGCCAGCCCGGCAACTGCCCCGCGGGGAACATGACCGGGCTGAACCCGAACATCACGAAGATCAGCGACACGCTCACCAGGCGAGCGATCATGGGGACCGTGATGGCGTGGGCTACCGCGAAGCCCATGAGAAACCCCGTCACGCTCACCGCGAGGACGGCGGGAACGACCGCAGGCGTGGCGTCGAGGTGAAGGTGGTACCTGGCCACCCCGGTACCGAGCGTCAGGACAACAGCGGGAAGCGCTGTGATCAGCGTGACCGTATACCAGGCCAGTGCCATCACGCTGCGCGGGGCCGGCAGCGACTGCAGGAACTCATAGCTCCCCGCCGCCCGCTGGTCGGCCACGATCTGCGGCTCGAAGATCAGCCCGGCAGTGATGAGATTCACCACCGGGAGCCCGGTCACCACGAAGGTCGCGGCCGCCTGGGATATGTGATGGAACAGCAGCCCGATCCCCACGGCGAACCCGGCGCCCTGCAGGATGAGGACGCAGGCGAGGATCGGCAGCTGCAGCCGCAGATCTGCCAAGTCCCACACCAGCATCCGCCGGTACCTGTGCAGCCAGTACCGCAGCCCGCGGCGGGCCACCGGCAAGCGGAGCCGCCCCGCATCGGCGGGAGCGGGCGCGGCGGGAGCCATCCTCAGCCCGCTTCGTCGCCATCGGCGGAGCCGTGACCGGTCAGCTGAATGTAGGCGTCCTCCAGCGACGTGGCACTCAGCGCATACTCCTCCGCGACACCAGTCCCGATCAGCTCCTGCGCCCACCCGATGGCGCGCGGCGCCTCGACGTCGTCGATGACGGCCATGAGGGTATGGCCAACTCGTGCCGAGCGCCTGACGAACCGAGGCGGCTCCGAGACGTCGCGGCCGGGAGCGAGCATCAACTGAAGCCGCAGGTGCCCACGGTCATTCGCCTTCATCGACGACGGCGTGCCCTCAGCCACAAGCCGGCCGTTGTCGATGATGGCCAGCCGGTCCACCGCCTTCTCGGCTTCCAGCACGTTGTGAGTGACCAGCAACACCGCGACGCCAAGGTTCCCCAGCTGGCGAATCTGGCCCCATAGCATCCTGCGGCGCAGCGGATCCACGTCATTGGTGGGCTCGTCCAGGATCACCACACGCCCCGGGCACACCGTGACCATGGCAAACCCGACCAGGCGCTTCACCCCGCCGGACAGCCCGATCCCCCGCTTGTCCCGCCACTCACCGAGGTCGAGCGCCTCGATCAGCTCGTCCGCCCGGCGCGCCGCCGCGACCGGGTCACCGCCCCGGACGCGCCCGCACAGCACGATCGCCTCCCGGGCCCCGAACGAATCGATGGGAACCTGAGCCTGAGGCAGATACGAGCACAGCTGACGCGCCGCGGCAGGGTCGGCCACCAGGTCATACCGGCCGAGCGTGATCTGCCCCGACGTCGGCTTGAGCAGGCCGATGACCTGCTTCACCAGCGTGGTCTTTCCGGCACCGTTCGGACCGAGCAGCCCGTACACCTCGCCGGGCTCAACATGCAGGCAGATCGCATCATTGGCCCGCACGCCGTTCGGGTAGACCTTCGTGACGTCCACAGCCCGAAACGTCCAGTCCTGTACCGGCCCGGGATAAGCACTAGCAGGAAGACCGGGGGAAACATCACCAGCGCCCGCGAGGAGCTGCCGGCGCTCCGGCCCAGCGACCTCGGCCATCGGCCACATCCCCTCCGGCACGAAGATCAGAGCTGCCACGCTTAGTGTGACTCTGGCAGGCCCCACACGGCAGGGACCTTGGTCCCGGGCCGTACGCGCAGGCGCTGGCAGCCCGGAGCCCTCCCTAGTCGGCGTTCGGCTTGCCCTGATAACGGGACAATGCAGTTCGAGTCGGCGATGACCGCTGCCATCGAAGTTCGACAAAATATGTCAAGCAATGGATGAATATGCGTTCAAACAACGCCCGCTATTCGGCATGAGCGCACGTTCCGGGGATATGCTGAGATTAGCCATTTCGGACGCGGCCGCTGGGATGGTGACACTGGTGTCTTGCGCACTGGCCGCGACATCGTCCGAGGGCACGCGAGGTCGGATGGCTAAACCGAAATCCAGAGCCCAGAGCCCAGAGTCCCGGGCGCGGTACAGCAGCAGTACCGCAACAACAGTCGGTACAGGATGCCCGGTATGTGCTCGGGCTGGCTTGGTCCTGGGTGAGGGCTGCCGGTGTGGCCTGCGGGCTGTAGCACGCTGAGGATGGCTGCGGGTCCGCTGACCAGGAAGAATTGGTCATTCGTCGGGCGCGGGCAGATTCACGCTGAGACGAGTGGGCGGGCGTGGGCTGGGTGCAAAGCAGTGCTGGGCGTGCGTTGGCCGTTGCCGCGCTGGCAAGGAGTCAGAAAGGCACCTGGCATCCAGCGTCCGTAATGGTCCCTGGTCATTTCGTGGCTGGCAGGGCAGGGGCGAAGAAGTCCGTGAGCAGCTCGCTGACACGCTCTGGTTCGTCGTGATGGACCCAGTGCGAGGCGTCGGCCAGGCGCTCGACGCGGTCGAGGTTGGGCACATCGTCGTGGTCGGGCTCGGCTAGTTCATCGCCGAGGTAGCGATCCCGCTGTCCCCAGATGACCAAGGTCGGGGCCTCGATCGGACGAAGCGCCGATTCGGCCTGCTTGGGCGGGGTTCGCACCGAGGACCGGTAGTAGTTGATCATCCCGGTCGCCGCCCCCGGCTGCGACCACGCCTGGACGTAGCGATCGATCTCCTCCGCCGTGTAGGCCGGGCGGGCGTCGCGCAGGAAATGCCGGAAAAACCGCCAGTGGTCGGCGCGCACGACGCTTTCGGGCAACTCCGGGAGGTCGAAGAAGAAAAAGTACCAGGACTTGCGGAGCTGGCCCGGGTGGTGCAGCCCCTGCGAGAGCTTCCGTGGATGGGCTGCGTTAAGGATGGCCAGCCGTTCCACGACTTCGGGGTGGTTCATCGCGGTGGCCCAGGCGATGCTTCCGCCCCAGTCGTGACCGGCCAGCAGCGCGGACTGGGCACCGCGTTCGTGAACGAGGTCACGGATGTCGGCGGCCAGCTTGCCGGTGTCGTAAGCGGCCACGCCGTCAGGCTTCGATGACAGGTTATAGCCGCGCGTGTCAGGTGCGACGACACGGAATCCCGCCGCAGCGAGCGGTGAGATCTGCAGCCGCCATCCGTACCAGAACTCGGGGAAACCGTGCAGCAAGATTATCAGCGGCCCCTCGCCAGCCTCGACATAGTGCAACCGCACGTCGCCGATCTCGGCGTAGCCTTCACGAAGTTCGTTGCCTAGGTCCAGCATCAGCGCTCCCCGGAACTAGCTCCCTGAAGTGCTAGACCATGCCCGCGAACAGGCAGCTTGAATCCCCGTGCGGGCGCTAGGTGGTCCACAAGAGACCTAACACCTCGATGTTGTCACCCTGGTAACAAAGCGACTCCAGGTCAGACTCCTCCTAAGCTGCGGAGACTACGGGATTAACGGCATGAGCACGCTGCGGGGTTGAGCTGTTCCGGGACGAGGAAGCCGGCAACTGGCACTATCGCGTGCCGGCCCTGCACATCAACGGCGGGGGGACCGCGACTCGCGAGGAAGCGGAGCAGGAGTCCTTGTCGGCCATCGCATTCGCGCTCGAGGGAGATCCGCGTGACTACGATCCTTCAGCGGAAGCCGTCACCCTCGACGTGAGCGTCGCCCCAGCTGCCTGAATGCCCGTCAGTCCACCCGCGATCAGGACTGGCGGCGAGCGCTTGACGTCCAGGCCTCGCTGTGGCGCGGCGGCCGCATGCGCCCGGTTCTGAGCCGCTACAGCTGTTTCAACCGCGATGATGACACCGGCGACCTGGTGGCGCATCAGTGCCGAGGTCAGGCGACTGGATGGGAGGGCAGGATGAGCCAGCAGCCCGGTCCGCTGGGTGCCGATGTCGCGGTCACGCACATTCTCGTGGTCGCTGACCCGGCGGCCTCTCGTGATTTCTGGGTGAATGTCCTGGGCGCGGAACT
>JASIJN010000117.1 GCA_030050125.1 Streptosporangiaceae bacterium
CCCAAGCCGTTCCTCGGCACCAGCGACAACACCAACCTGCACCACTGGCTGTGGGCGAACGGCATAGCAAGCTTCTATGGCGGATCCTCGCAGGTCCACCTCGGACCCGGTCCGCGCGTCGACGACGTCCACGCCCGGTCGCTGCGCGCCGCCCTGATCACCGGCGAGTCGCTCGAGATCACCGATCCTGGTGAATCCGAAGACGTCGGGGTGGACTGGGGCGACCCGCGCGCCCTGGAGTCCTTCGGGGAACGGGAGGATACCGGGCCGTGGAGCTGGCACGGTCCGGCTCGTTCGGTGACCGGCCGTACCTGGGGCGGCTGCCTGGAGGTCATCGAGGAGATCCTCACCGCGGGGCGGTTCCCATTCGGCCCGGACGTTCTCGACGGCGCGGTGCTCCTCATCGAAACCTCCGAGGAGCTCCTGCCCGCGCGCAACGTCGGCTGGATCGTCCGCGCGCTGGGCGAGCGGGGCATCCTCGGGGCGGCCGGCGCGGTCCTGGTGGCCCGCCCGCCGGTGTCTGACGCCACCCGCCGGCCGCCGTCTGGCGAGCGGGCCCGGCTGCGCGCCGAGCAGCGCGATGTCGTCGTGGAACTCATCGGCAGGTACAACCCCGAGGCCGTCGTCTGCGTCGGCATCCCGTTCGGTCATACTCGCCCGCAGTGGATCGTCCCGCACGGCGGCGCGATCACCGTCGACGGCGCCGCCCGCCGGGTTATCGGCGACTACTCATAGAGTTACGGCGTTTCGGTGCCGCCCGGCGCGCCGGGCGCGGCCACCAGGCTGTCGCTGGTCAGGTCGGTTGCCGCCGAGGCCGGCTGGTAGCCGGCCTCGCCGTGCTCGCTGAGATCGAGGCCGGCTTCCTCGTCGTCCGGGCTGACCTGCAGTCCCACGGTGTGGTCGGTGACCCACAGGATGATCCAGGTCATGACGAACGGGAAGGCGATTCCGGCGACGGCCAGCACCGCCTGGCGGCCGAGCTGAGTCCAGCCGCCGGCCTCGCCCGCGGCGTTCACGGCGAGACTGGCAAAGGCGCCGGTGAGCAGGACCCCGATGGCGCCGCCGACCATGTGCACGCCGACGACGTCGAGGGAGTCGTCGTAGTGGAATATGTCCTTCAGGTGGACGGCGCCGTAGCACAGCAGCCCGGCCGCGGCACCGATGATGATCGCCGCCCACGGCTGCACGTAACCCGACGCCGGAGTGATGGCCGCCAGGCCGGCGACGGCGCCAGCGGCGATGCCCACGCCCGATGGCTTGCCCCGGCGCCACCATTCGACGGCCATCCAGGCGAGCATCGCGGTGCACGCCCCCAGCTGGGTGTTGACGAGCGCGTAGCCGGCGACAGTTCCGGCGGATGTCGCGCTGCCCGCGTTGAACCCGAACCAGCCGAACCACAAGATCCCCGCGCCGAGCAGCACCAGCGGCACGCTGTGCGGCCGCTCCAGCTGGTGACTTCGGCGCAGGTACAGCGCGGTGGCCAGCGCCGCCGCACCGGCCAGCTCATGGACGACCGAGCCGCCCGCGAAGTCGATCGCGTGCAGGCCGCCGGAGCCGAGGAACCCGCCACCCCACTCCCAGTGCGCGAACGGGCTGTACACCAGCAGCGACCACAGGCCGATGAACACCAGGTAGCCGCGGAATCGCATCCGTTCACAGAACGCCCCGGCGATGAGCGCCGGGGTGATCACGGCGAACTTCATCTGGAACGCCATGTACACCAGGGACGGGATCGTGGGGGCGTAGCTGTTCGGCGTGCCGGTGACGTCGTGCAGCACCACGAACTGGAGGCTGCCGATCACACCACCCCAGTGACTGCTGCCGAACGCCAGGGAGTATCCGACGATCACCCACAGCAAGCTGACCACGCCGATGGCCACGAAGGACTGGACCATCGTGGCGACCACGTTCTTCGCCCCGACCAGACCGCCGTAGAACAGCGCGAGCCCCGGCATCATGAAGAACACCAGGGCGGTAGAGGTCAGCATCCATGCGGTATCACCAGCGTTGATGTGCACACCAACCTCCCCAATGACCGCGGCGCCTTTGCCCCGGCATGCAGTGGATCACATTAACTCCAGAGACGTTGGTCCGCAGGCAAATCAAGACGTGCCATTAACGCCCCGTCAGCGGGCTCTGCCCGATCCTGCTAGGGCGGCGAGGCCTCGGCCGTCCATCGGCCATCGCGCATGATGGTGCGGCCGCTCATCTCCGCGAGGCTGTTCCACGCCTGCGCGGTGCGAGGAGTCGCGATCAGGTAGACGTGAGGCACGTCCTCCTGGCGCGGATCCCACCCGGTCCGGGCGGCGTAACATCGCGCGACCAGGTCCGGTGCGTCCGCGCACGGCACGACCTCGGCCGTTGCCTCGATGATCGTGACATCCCGGCTGGTGCCCAGCGCCAGGCGAACGTCGCCGCTGGCAGTGGCGTTCCTGGCGGTAGGCGACGGCGCCGGGGTGGCCAGAATGACGTGTGCACCGTCCCACGCGAGCGACAGCGGCACAAGGTGCGGGCGGCCGGCGCTGGCAGTGGCGGCCCACACGTCGGCGTCGCCCTCCAGCCGGGCAAGCGTATCGGTCGTTCGCTCAGCGGCGGTACGGACGGCGTCTCCCACGCGGCTGAGAATACGCCCGCGGCAAGGGACAAAGCCGCCGCGCCGTTGCTCCAGCCCGCCGTATGCGGCCGTTCTCGTCGGGCAGACTGTCCCGCAGGGCTTCTCTTAAGCCGAGCGCCTGGTGACCGACGGCTGTCGGAGCGCAGGCATGACCCGGTCGGCGAAATCCGCGACTTTCTCCTGCCAGCCCTCCTCCAGCGGCCCTTTTATGCCGGTCACCAGGACCGCTCCATCGGTGACCTTGACCAGTCCCTTTGCTTCCAGCACCTCATTCATGGCCGGGATGACCCGCTCCCACCGGTCCAGCTCCTCCTGGGCCGGCATCTTGCCGGTCTTCTTGTCGGGCTTCGGCGCTCCCTGGGTGGTCAGGACCGCGTATCTGGTCCCTGGCTCCAGGACGACCTTGCGCAGGAATCTGCGGGCATTTCCCTTGGGCTTTCCTATCCTCCCGGGAGAGCTGAAGACATAGAGGTCTGCCTTGGGCAGGTCCTTCGGGTCGGCGTCCCGGACATGCTGGACCTGGACGGTCACCCCCCGAGTCGCCATGATCTTCTTGAACTCATCCGCGACCATGGCGCCGTTGCCGAATTTCGAAGCGTGGTAGTAGGCGATGTTCATGACGGCCCCCCAGCCTCGTCGTACCTTTCCATTTCAAGCCTCGCGCCTGCGCCGCAGCGGAGCCCAGAGGCCAACGTCCCGAGCCCGGGAACCAGATCCCCGCGCCATCCGCGGGGCGGGCTGGCCGACCGCGGACGCCGCCGCCGGGCTTCTTATGCGCCGCCCGTCAGGGCCTGCAGGGTCAGGTCGAAGGCCGGGGCCGGGATGGCGGCCAGGCAACCGGTGTTGAGGTGGCCCACGCTGGCACTCTCGATGAACTCCTGAATCAGCGCCACCTGGCACGGCCAGGTGGCGGAGGTGAATTGGTGTCCCTGGCCGGGCAGGGCGATGTCGCGGCTGTCCGGCCAGAACCGCTGCGCTCCCGCCATGTTCCGCGGCTGGTCGTTCGGGTCGGCGTCGCCGTTGAACGCCAGCACGGGCACGCGGGACGCCGTCAGCTGCTCGCTGCCCACCGCGGCGGCGGACTTGGGGATCATCGGGCAGACGTACTGCCACCACTGCGCGTTCTGCAGGTCCGCCTGGTATTCGAAGCTGGCCCGCTGATCCGACAGCGCGGCGGGCTGGTTGCTCGCCCACGGCTCGGCGCACACGATCTCGTACTGCATCATCGGGGTAGCGCCCCCGCCGGTCCCGGTCAGGCCGGCGGCCTGCAGGGCCTTGACGACCGCGGCCAGGGCGGCGATCTTGTTCGTGGCGGTGCCGAGGGTGTGGACCAGGACCGGGATCGGGGCCAGGTCGCCGGCATGCAGCGCCTGGTAGATCGCGGAGGCGAGGGTGGCCTGATCCAGGCGCAGCGTTTCCCTCGTGGGCGACCGGGCGGCCGGGACAACCCAGGGGGACTTGCCGAGCGAGGCCCAGAGGGAGTCCCAGTCGGCGACCAGATGCGGGAAGGCCTGGTGGCAGGCCGGCTCGGCTGCGCAGCTGGCGAACACATAGTCCAGGGCCAGCTGCGAGTTCCCGGCCTCCCGCTCGAACATCGGGACGTTGAGCAGGCTGCCGTTCAGCAACGTCATCGTCCGCACCTGGCCCGGGTGGCGCAGCAAGAACACCTGCTCGGCGGTGGCTCCGTAGGAGCCGCCGATGAGGTTGGCCGTGGCATAGTGCAGCGCCGTCAGGATCTGGCTGACGTCGTCGGTGAACATCGCCGTGGTGTAGAACGCGAGGTCGCCGTGCAGCCGGGCCACGCAGGACTCGACGCTGGCGCGCAGCGCCGCCTTGTCGGCCAGGGTGGTCGGGAACGCCGGGCACGTCAGCGGATTCGACTCGCCCGTGCCGCGCTGCTCGATGAACACCAGGTCCCGTCGGATGTTCAGGCTGGTGAGGTCCGGCAGCCACGCCGCGATGTCAGCTATCGCCGAGGCACCGGGACCGCCGGCGAAATACACCACCGGGTCCGGCGCCCGGTCAGGCCCGATGGCCGGGAAGACCACGAACCGGATCGCGATCGTCCGGCCCTTCCCGCTCAGCCGGTCCTCCGGCACGATGAGCCTCCCGCACCGGGCCGCCGTCGCATCGACCGTGCACGACCTCACGGTCAGCGAATTCACCGGCGGCGCGCTGGCAGCCGGCCCTCCGTGCCCGCCGCATGACGCGGCCGCCAGGCCCAGCACGGCCACGATGCCCAGCACCCGCGCCGCGTGACCTGCTCCCTCGCGGCGGTTCCCCGCGGAAACGCTCACGTCACACCTGCCCATGGCCCGATCCGCGGCCCAAGGTATGACCGGCACGAGACAGAGCGCAGGGCCGAACGTCACCTCCCGGGCGGCAACGGTCCCGCCGCATCAGCCCGCTCCCGTCCAGGCGCCGGCCGGCCCGAGGGCGCCGCGGGCTACTGCTCGGACAGGATGGCCTCGAGCTCGGCCAGCGGGTCGCGGACGACCGGGCCTCGGGTCTCGACCCGCGCGCTGCGGATCGTGCCCGGGAACGGGAACGGCGCTGTATAACCCGTGCCGACCGCGGGGCCCCACTCATAGCCGCAGGTGAGCCCGGCGCCGACGCCGTTGAAGCCGGACGGGGTGAACCGCGGGATCGCCGCGCGGCCGGCCTCCTGTCCGTCGCAGCTCAGCACGCCGGTGCCGCCCGGGCCCTCGTCCTTGGTGAAGGTGAACTCGATGCGATGCTCGCCCGGCCGGAGCGTAGCGGCCGAGTCGACGACGTGCCGGTGCTTGCCGTAGAGGTTGTGCACGTAGCGGGCCCGGCCGTCGAGGATGTGCAGCGACCACCCGCCCAGGGCGGATCCCAGCGCCAGCAGGACGCCGTCGGCCGGGCCGTCCTCGGGCACGGTGACGTCCACGATCAGCGCGTGCGAGCGGTTGCGCACGTTCACCGCTACCGACTCCGGCACCTGGGCCGCGCCCTGGAAGTAACGGAACGCCTCGCGCGGCGGGCGGTGGTCGGGCTTGGGGTGGACCAGGGCCCACAGGACCCGGTTGTCGAGGGGGAGAACCTGGTTGCGCTCGGCCTCCGCCCACCAGAGCTCGATGAGCCGGCGCAGCCGCTCCGGGTGCTGTCCGGCCAGGTCCCGCGTCTCGGACAGGTCGTCGGCGACGTGGTAGAGCTCCCAGACGTCCTCGTCGAACGGCGCGTTCGGGTCCTGGTCGTCGTACAGCGGCCCGACCGGGTGGAACGTCACCGCCTTCCAGCCGTCGTGGTAGATGGCCCGCGATCCGAACATCTCGAAGTACTGCGTCGTGTGCCGCCCGGCCGCCCGGGCCCCGTCCGCGCCAAGCAGGTAAGCGAAGCTCACCCCGTCGACCGGGGTCTGCGCGATGCCCTCGATCTCGGCCGGGTACTCGAGCCCGGCCAGCTCGACCAGCGTCGGGGCGACGTCGATCGCGTGGGCGAACTGGCCGCGGATGCCGCCCGGCTGCACCGGCCCGCCCGCCCACGAGATGATGCACGGGTCGGCCACGCCGCCCTCGTGCACCTCCCGCTTCCACCGCCGCAGCGGGGTGTTCCCGGCCATGGTCCAGCCCCAGGGGTAGTTGTTGTGCGTGAGCGGCCCGCCGATCTCGGCCAGGCGGGCGTACATCTCCTCGTCCGGCGCCGGGTCGAGGTTCACCATGCGAACGTCGTTGATCGACCCCGAGGCGCCGCCCTCGGCGCTGGCCCCGTTGTCGGAGACCACGACGACGATGGTGTTGTGCAGGTCACCGGTATCGGCCAGGAACGCGAGCACCCGGCCGATCTGCTCGTCGGCGTGCGACAGGAACCCCGCGAAGCACTCCATGAAGCGGGCGGCGACGGCGCGTTCCCGCGGGCCGAGACGGTCCCAGGGCGGCACCCAGCCCGGCCGCGGCGACAGCGCCGTGGACGGCGGGATCAGGCCCGCGGCCAGCTGGCGCCGGAACGTCCGTTCCCGCCAGGCGTCCCAGCCGAGGTCGAACCGCCCGAGGTAATGGTCGCGCCAGCGCAGCGGCGGCTGGTGCGGCGAATGGCAGGCGCCGGTCGCCAGGTACAGGAAGAACGGCTTGGCCGGGTCGACCGCGCGCAGGTCGGCGACGAACTCGATCGCGTGATCGGCCAGGTCCTCGGTCAGGTGATAGCCGTCCGGCATCGAGGCGGGCGGGCGGACCGAATGGCTGTCGTGGTAGAGCGCGGGCACGAACTGGTGGGTCTCGCCGCCGTGGAAGCCGTACCAGCGGTCGAAGCCCCGGGCCAGCGGCCAGGTCGCCCGCGAGGCGGCCATGTTGGTCTCGTCCTCGGGCGACAGGTGCCATTTCCCGACCGCGTAGCTCGCGTAGCCGGCCGCGCGCAGCACCTCGGACAGGTACCCGTTCTCCCGCGGCGGCTTGCCCCAGTAGCCGGGGAAGCCGACGGCCAGGTCGGCCACCCGGCCCATGCCGCTGCGGTGGTGGTTGCGCCCGGTCAGCAGGCAGACCCGGGTCGGCGAGCACAGCGACGTGGTGTGGAAGTTGGCCAGCCGGACGCCGGACGCCGCCAGGCCGTCGATGACCGGCGTCTCGATGTCCGAGCCGTAGCAGCCGAGCTGGGCGAAGCCGACGTCGTCGAGCACGACCAGCAGCACGTTGGGCGACCCGGGCGGCGGGGCGGGCTGGGGTGGCCACCAGGGCTGCGAGTCGCGCCAGTCCCGGCCGATCCGGCCGTTGAACTCATGTCCCACGTCTGCTGGGCCCCTTTCCGCGCGCTTGCGCTGTGCCCCGGGTCCTGGCGTGCCGGGGCGTTGCCTGGCCGACCCCGAGGCGTCGCGTTCAATCTCGATGAGGTTTTGATCGCGTTTTCCACCCGCAGTGGCTAATTTGAGTCTGTGGCCTATGATCTCGCGGCACCCAAATCCGGGCGCAGCGCGGGGACAATGGTCCGCTACGTACTGGGCGTGCTGATCGGGATCGCCGTTCTGGTCCTGCTGTTCGGCGAGCGCGGCGACCTCGTCGCGGCCCGGCACGAGTTCGGTCACCTGGCCGTCGGCTGGGTGGCTGCCGCGGTGCTGGCCGAGGCCACGTCGCTGTCGACCTTCGGGGTCCTGCAGCACCGGGTGCTCGACCTGGCCGGCTCGCGCATCGCGCTGCCCGGCCTGGTGGCGGTCAGCCTGGCCAACGAGGCCATCGCGAACACCGTGCCGGCCGGGCCGGCGTTGTCCTGCGTCTACCGGTACCGGTTCTACCGGCAGCGCGGCGCCACCGAGGCCAGCGCCGGCTGGGGCATCTTCACGGTGCTGATCGCCCAGGCCATCAGCATGTCGCTGGTCCTGCTGCTCGGCGTGCTCGTCGCCATGCTGGCCAGCGCCAGCATCCGGGGCGCGGGGATCGCCGCGGTGGGCCTGGTGATCGTCGTCGCGGGGGGCGCGGTTCTGGTCCGCCGGGACCTGGTCCTGCGGCTGGTCGCCGCGGGAGTGCGGGTCTCGCAGCGGGTCACGGGGCACCCGAGGAGCGAGAGGGTCGCGCGGATCGAGGCTGCCCTGGCCCGGATGCAGGAGATCCCGTTGAACACGCGGTCGACGGTCTCGGTGGTCGCGATCGCGGTCGTGGTCTGGTCCTGCGATTTCCTGTGCCTGCTGTGCAGCTTCGCGGCCGTTCACGCCTCGGTTCCCTGGAAGGGCGTGCTGCTGGTCTACGGCGCGGCCCAGGTGGTCAGCGCGCTGCCGATCGTTCCCGGAGGGCTCGGCATCGTCGAGGGCAGCCTCGCGGTCATCCTGGCGGCCTACGGCATCGCGCGCGCTCCCGCGATCTCGGTGGCGCTGGTCTACCGGCTGGTCAGCTTCTGGCTCTCGATCACGGTGGGCTGGATCAGCGCCGGGGGCATCGCCTATCAGGCCCGGCGAACGAGCCGGGCCGACGGGTCGCTCGCCGAACCGTAGCCCAGCCCGGGCGCATGCGCAGGCGGCGGCGCAGGCTGCCCGGCTGCCCCGCTACCCCGCGACCAGCGCCAGCGAGAGGCCCTCGACATACCCCGAGCCGTCCGCGTTCAATCCGGCACTGAACGTCTCGTGGCCGGCGACGAGGCCGTCGACCCGCAGCGGCGCGGCGCAGGACAGGCGCGTCTCCAGGCGTGTCTGCTGGCGCGTCCCGGGGCGCGGCTGCGGGCCCGCGGGTGAGATGCGCACCGACCCCGCGGGCACGTCGACGTCGAGCCCGAGCACGGCCCGGACCAGCGCGCCGGCCGCCGCGGCCGCCCAGGCCTGTGGCCGGCAGGACGGCGGGTACGGCGACGGCCACGGGACGTCGGCCCGCGCGTGACCGGAGAACAGCTCGGGGAGCCGCCAGTCGAAAACCGGCGCCGCCTCCAGCAGTCCGTCGGCCAGCGAGGCCGCCGCCGCCGGGTGCCCGCCGCGGACGAGCCCCAGGATCACGATCGCGGTGTCGTGGCTCCAGACCGAGCCGCAGTGATAGCTCAGCGGGGAGTAACCGCCGTCGGCGGCGGACATCGTGCGCAGCCCGAATCCGGAGTTCATGTCCGGCTGAGCGAGTCGTTCGGCGATCAGGGCCTCCTCGGCGCAGGTGAGCAGCCCGGTGCCGAGCAGGTGACCGATGTTGCTGGTCACGGAGTCGACCCTGCGCTTGGACCCGTCGAGCGCGAGCGCGGGATAGGCGGCGCCGGCGGCGGGGTCGGTCACCCAGAACGCCGACCGGAACGCGCGGCCGAGCCGGGCCGCCCAGGCCCGCCACTGCCCGGCGCCCGGTTCGCCGAACGCCTCGAGCAGGTCGGCGCCGGCGACGGCCGCCTGGTGCGCGTAGCCCTGGACCTCGCAGAGCGTCACCGGCGGCGC
>JASIJN010000118.1 GCA_030050125.1 Streptosporangiaceae bacterium
CGGGTGGGGCGGGGGCGGATGGTTTCGGGAGGGCGGGGGCGGCGGATGTACCCAGATCGGCGCATGCCGGGCCGGGTCAGGGGGCCGGGCGGTATCCTGCGAGAGTCGGGAGCGTGAACTGTCCGGGGGGAAGGCACCGGCGATCCGCCACAGGCCTGGTGCCTGCGCCAACACCGAGGAGCCTAGCCGAGTGAGCGTGAGCGGTCCGGCCGCCGTGATCATTCTTGCGGCGGGTGAGGGCACCCGTATGAAGAACCAGACGCCCAAGGTCCTCAACGAGGTGTGTGGTCGCAGCATGCTTGGCCACGTCGTGGCCGCGTCCAGGGAACTCGAGCCGGATCGCCTCATCGTGGTGGCGGGGCACGGCCGCGGACAGGTCACCGCGCATCTGGCCGAGACGGCGCCGGAGGCCGAGATCGTCGTACAGGACCGGCGCGGTGGCACCGGCCATGCGGTGCGCACGGTGATCGAGGCGCTCGGCCTCATCCACGGCACCGTGGTGGTGACGTACGCCGATACCCCGCTGCTGCGCGGGCGGACGCTCGGCGAACTGGTCGCGGCGCATCTGCGGCATGAGGCGGCGGTCACCGTCCTCACCGCCCGGCTGGACGAGCCGAAGGGGTACGGACGGATCATCAGGGACGCCGGGGGCGCGTTCACTGGCATCATCGAAGAAGTGGATGCCACCCCGGAGCAGCGGGCGATCACAGAGATCAACTCGGGCATGTATGCGTTCGACGGCGACCTGCTCGCCGACACGGTCAAGCGGGTGCCGACCGACAACGCGAAGGGCGAGGAGTACCTCACCGACGTCGTGTCGATCCTGCGGGGCGACGGCCATCGGGTGGCCACGGCCGCGTGCGCCGACGCCCAGGAGGTGCTCGGGGTGAACGACCAGGCGCAGCTGGCCTGGGCGCGCCGGGTGCTGAACGAGAGGCTGCTCGAAGAGTGGATGCGGGCGGGGGTGACGATCGTCGACCCGGCCAGCACCTGGATCGACGTCGACGTCAGGCTGGAGCCGGGGGTGTACATCGGCCCGGCCACCCAGCTGGAGGGCACCACCTCGGTCCGAGCCGGGGCCCGGGTCGGGCCCGGATGCTTGCTGCGCGACACGGCGGTCGCCGAAGGCGCCACGGTGGTCAACTCGGTCTGCGAGTCGGCGCTGATCGGCGCCGGAGTTACGGTGGGCCCGTTCGTCCACCTCTGCGGGGGTCGGGACTAGTTTGAGAGGTTGAAGAAGTGACCGGCATCACCACCGCAACCCAGAAGAAACTGCTGCTGCTGTCCGGCCGTTCGCACCCGGAACTCATCGATGAGATAGCCGCCTCCCTCGGCGTCGAGCCCACTCCGACCACCCTGTACGACTTCGCCAACGGGGAGATCTTCGTCCGGTTCCTCGAGTCGGTCCGCGGCTGCGACGCGTTCGTGGTGCAGAGCCACACCGCGCCGATCAACCAGTGGATCATGGAGCAGCTGATCATGGTGGACGCCCTGAAGCGGGCGTCGGCCAAGCGGATCACCGTGGTCGCACCGTTCTTCGGCTACGCGCGGCAGGACAAGAAGAGCCGGGGCCGGGAGCCGATCTCGGCCAGGCTCATGGCCGACCTGTTCCTCACCGCGGGCGCCGACCGGATCATGGCTGTCGACCTGCACACCGCGCAGATCCAGGGGTTCTTCGACGGGCCGGTCGACCACCTGTTCGCGCTGCCGATCCTCGCCACCTATATCGAGGAGCGGCTGGACTTGCGCCAGGTCACGGTGGTGGCGCCGGACGCGGGCCGGGTCCGGGTCTGCGAGCGGTGGACCGACCGGCTGGGCTGCCCGCTGGCCATCATCCACAAGCGCCGCGATCCTGACGTGGCCAACAGGGTGAAGATCCTCGAGGTGGTCGGCCGGGTGCAGGGCCGGACCTGCATCATCGTGGACGACATGATCGACACCGGCGCGACCATCGTCAACGCGGCCGAGGCGCTGTTCGAGCAGGGCGCGGCCCAGGTCATCGTCACCGCCACCCACGGCGTACTGTCCGGCCCGGCGGTCGACCTGCTGAAGAACTCCAAGATCAGCGAGGTGATCGTCAGCAACACGCTGCCGATCAGCAACGAGAAGCGGTTCGACAAGCTCACCGTGCTCTCGATCGCGCCGCTCATCGCCAGGGCGATCAGCGAGGTCTTCAGCGACGGATCGGTGACCAGCCTGTTCGACGGCCAGAGCTGAGCGGCGGGGCCGCAGGCCCGAACGGCCGGGGCCGGAAGCAGGAAGAAGGTGACCGCTGGCCTCGCCCCCCATGGCAAGGGAGGCCAGCGACCACCAGCTCTATGACCGCGGACTGCGCCCCTGCGGCTGTCCGTGGCGTGAACGATGCGTTCCTGCGGCTCGGCGGCCTCGGGAGGAGGAGGATCCTTCGGTCAGCGGGGGCAGGTCGGCGGGATCTCTGCCATAGTGTCGGCGGGCGCTTGCGTCCCAATTGAGCGTCGATTAACACGGTGCGGACGGGTCGGCTTCCCGCGGCGAAGACCGCGCGGGACGGATCCCGGCATGGGTAGGTGCCGGCTCTCTCGGTGAACGCCTGCTTACAGAGATGGAACAGCGTGGCGCTGCGGCGTTACGTCATGGTTGAGTAAGAATTGAGACCTTCAAAAGGCCCGGCAGCGAACCGTCTGCCGGGTTCGGGTGGGCCCGCGCATAATGGCGGGAATGGCGGGCCCGGACAGGTGGAGTAGTGCGGTTTCGGATACTCGGACCGCTCGAGATCTGGACCGGCCAGGACTGGAGCGGAGTCAGCGCGCCGAAATGGCGCGCCCTGCTCGCCGCGCTGGTGCTGAGCCAGGGCCAGGTCGTCTCGACCGACCGGCTGATCGCGGAGCTGTGGGGCGACGACCCGCCGGATCGCGCGGCCAACCTGGTGAGCGTCTACGTGCTCCGGCTCCGCAGGCTTCTCGGCGATCCCGAGGGCCGCGTGCTGACCACCCGGGCCCCGGGATACCAGTTGCTGCTGCGCCCCGGCGATCTGGACGCGGAGGACTTCGAGATGCTGGTCCGCCAGGGCGCGCAGGCGCTGGCGGCCGGCGACGCCGAGGGCGCCGGGAGGGTGCTGCGCGAGGCGCTCGACCTGTGGCGGGGCAGGGCGCTGGCCGACGCGCCGCCGTCGGCTCTGGTGACGGCGGAGGCTGACCGGCTGGAGGAGTCCCGGCTGAGCGCGCTCGAGCTGCGGATCGAGGCCGACCTGGGCTGTCACCTGCACGCCCAGCTGGTACCCGAGCTGCGGAGGCTGTTGTCGGATCACAACCTCAGGGAGGGGCTGTGGGCGCGCCTTCTGCGCGCCCTCGACGGAGCCGGCCGCCATGCCGAGGCGCTGGCCGCCTACGGGCAGGCCCGCGAGGTGATCTCCGATGAGCTCGGCGTCGACCCGGGGCCGGAACTTCAGCGGCTGTACCACGCGATGCTCGCCGTCGACGCGTCGGCGCCCGCCCCGCCGGACGCGGGCGGGCACCCGGCCAAATCCCCCGCCCCGAGCACTCTCGGTCCGGTCGCGCCCGGCTCGGCTGGCTCGCCTGGCCCGGCGCCGGACAGGTCCGGGCCCGGGGAGCCGCTCCCTACGCCGCCGCCCGTGCCGGCCCAGCTTCCCGCGGACGTCGCCGACTTCACCGGCCGGGCCGGCCAGGTGGAGCGGCTGAAGGGCCTGCTCTCCGGAGCCCGGCTACCGGACAATCCGGCGGTGCCCGTCGCGGTCGTGGCCGGCACGCCGGGGCTGGGCAAGACCACGCTGGCGGTCCATGCCGCCCACGCGCTGCGGCCGGAGTTCCCCGACGGGCAGCTCTACGCCAGGCTGCTGGGCGGGAGCGAGGAACCGGCGGCGCCGGACGAGGTGGTGGCCAGGTTCCTGCGAGACCTCGGGGTGGACGGCGCCCGGGTACCGGTGGACGGGGAAGAGCGCGCGGCCATGTTCCGCACCCGCCTGGCCGGGCGGCGGATGCTGGTCGTTCTCGACGATGCGCGCGATGCCGCGCAGGTCCGGCCGTTGCTCCCGGGCAGCGGCTCGTGCGCCGTGATCGTCACGTCCCGGCACCGGCTGTCCGACCTGGCGGGCAGCCGGCTGATCGATCTCGACATCCTGGACGACCGGGAGGCGGCCGAGCTGTTCGCTCGGATCATCGGGACAGAACGCGCCGAGGCCGAGCCGGAGGCGGTACGTGACGTGCTCGCGATATGCGCGGGCCTGCCGCTCGCGATCAGGATCGCGGGGGCGCGGCTGACCGCCCGCCGCGGCTGGAGCGTCCGGACGCTCGCCGACCGGCTGGCCGACCAGCGCCGCCGGATGGACGAGCTCACCGCGGGCGACCTGGCCGTGCGCGCGTGCTTCCAGGTCAGCTTCGACACCATGCCCCGCCCGGTCAGCGAGGGCGTCGACCCGGCACACGTGTTCCGGATGCTCGGCGTCTGGCAGGGGCCGTCCATAAGCCTGCCGGCCGCCGCCGCCCTCATCGGCAAGCCGGAGGACGCCGTCGCCGAGGCGCTGGAGGTGCTGGTCGACGCCCACCTGCTGGAGTCGCCGGGCCCCGACTGGTACCGGCTGCACGACCTGCTGCGCGCCTACGCGGCCGAGCGCGCGCAGGCCGACGAGCCGCCCCAGGCCGTCGAGGACGCGGTGCGGCGCGTTCTCGATTGGTACATGCACACCTCGGATGCCGCCGCGAGCGTGGTGGCGCCGTACCGGGAGCGGGTGCGGCTGGATCCCCCGCGGCCGGACTGCAAGCCGCTGGCCTTCGCCGACGCGGCGCAGGCCCTGGCCTGGTGCCAGCAGGAGCGGGCCAACCTGGTCGCCGCGACCCGGCAGGCCGCGAGCCACGGACTGCACGACGTGGCCTGGAAGCTCCCCGTGGCCATCATGGTCTGTTTCGACCGGCACGGGTACCGGGCTGAATGGATGACGACGCACCAGATCGCGCTGGCCAGCGCCCGGCAGTCCGGTGACCTGCCGGGCGAGGCCTGGGTGCTGAACAACCTCGGCATGGTCCTCGGCGAAGAGCGCGCGGACGACGCCGTCGGCTACTTCGAGCAGGCGCTGGCCGTGCACGGCAAGACCGGGGACCGCAGGGGCCAGGCGCAGGTCGCGAACAACCTGGCGTTCAGCTATCAGCTCCTCGGGCGACACGAGGAGGCGATCGCGGCCCTGCAGAATGCTCTCGATCTGCAGCGCCAGGTGGGCCGGCGGCACGGAGAAGCCGTTGCCCTGTGCAATCTCGGCGAGGCGTACCGCGAGTTCGGGCGCCTGGACGACGCGATAGCCACGTCGCGGCAGGCGCTGTCCATCGTCCGGGAAATCGGCGCGGTGCGCGACGAGGGCTACGCGCTGTACAGCCTCGGACGCGCGCATCTGGATCTCGGCCGTGCCGCCGAGGCCGTCGGCTTCCTCGAGCAGGCCGCGGCCATCCATCAAGCGGCGGGCGACCGGGCCGCCGAGGCACAGGACCTGCGCTACCTGGGCACCGCCTACGCCCGGGAGGGGCGCACCTCGCAGGCGCGCGAGCAGTGGGAGCGCGCCTCCAGCCTGCTTCGCGACCTGGGGGACGAGCCGCAGGCCGCCCAGGTGCGCTCTGACTTGTCGGCGCTGGCGACAGAGCCTGCCGAGGCCTGACGCCGGGTGCCCGGACCTGCTCCACATAGCGGTCTTATGCCTGTCTTTTAAAGTTTCTCCGCCGAGGTGGCGATTACGATGCCGATCGCCAAGCTCGGGTCGAGCGGACCCCCGATCGACCGAGCCGCAACTACGGAGGGACAGTCATGACAACCACGCCAGACCCGGACCAGCCGGATCAGCCGGATCAATGGGACGAGGATCCCTCGGAGGAGCCCGAGGAGACGACCGCGACCTCCACGACGGAGCCGGCGGCATCGCCGGACCAGGGCCCGGCGGCGGAACCGGACCAGTGGGATGAGTAACGGCCTGCGCTAACGCAGGAACCCGGCCCGCCGCGACCGGCGCGCGGGCCGGGTTCGGGGGCCCCGGGGCCTGGCGGGCCGGGTTCGGGGGGCGCGAGGCCCGGTTCGGGCCCGCCTGGTCGGCCACCCTCGGCCGGGCATTGGGCTAAACTTCCCGGAGAATCAGCCAGGTTGTCTTTGAGGAGCACTACCGTGCCTGAGGTACGCATCGCCGCCCAGCCTCGTACCGAGTTCGGCAAGGGGCCGGCCCGCCGGGAGCGGCGCGCGGGCCGGGTTCCCGCCGTCCTGTACGGCCACGGAGCCGACCCAAGGCACGTCAGCCTGCCCGGCCACGACGTGCTGATGGCCCTGCGCACCGCGAACGTGCTGATCCGGCTGGAGGGCCTGCCCGGCGGCAGCCAGCTCGCCCTGCCCAAGGCGGTGCAGAGGGACCCGATCAAGGGGTACGTCGAGCACGTGGACCTGATCACGGTCAGGCGCGGCGAGAAGGTCACCGTCGACGTCCCGGTCACCACCACCGGGGAGGTGGTCTCGGACGGCCTGCTGGACCAGCAGCTGGTCCAGATATCGGTCGATGCCGAGGCCACGAACATCCCGCCCGGCATCGAGGTGAACATCCAGGGCATGGCGATCGGAACGTCCGTGCACGCCGGCGACCTCGCCCTGCCGCGCGGCGTGACCCTCGCGGTGGAGCCCGATGTGCTGGTGCTGCACGTGATCGCCGCGCCGACCGCCGCGCAGATCGAGGCCGAGGTGTCCGAGGGCGCGGAGGCGGTGCCCGCCGCTCCGGCTCCGGCGCCGAGTCTCGCGGCCGAGCTGCCTGGCCAGCCCGCGGGCCAGTCCTGACCTGCGTTGTCATAACCCGGTGCCCGCATGCCCGCAGACGCTGAACGCTGGCTGGTCGCCGGGCTCGGTAACCCGGGCCCCGGGTACGCGGGCAACCGGCACAACTGCGGCTTCATGGTGGCGGACGTGCTGGCCGCGCGGATCGGCGCGGGCTTCAAGCGGGACCGGTCCCGGGCCCTGGTCGCCCTCGGCCGGCTGGCCGGGCTGCCGGTCGCGCTGGCCAAACCGCAGAGCTACATGAACATCTCGGGCCCTCCGGTCGCGGCGCTGCGCGCCTTCTACAAGATCCCGCCGGAGCGGATCGTGGTCGTCCACGACGAGCTCGACATCCCGTTCGAGGCGATCCGGCTGAAGCTGGGCGGCGGCGACAACGGCCACAACGGCCTGCGCTCCATCACCGCGGCCCTGGGCACGCGCGACTACCTGCGGGTCCGGGTGGGCATCGGCCGCCCGCCGGGCCGGATGGACCCGGCCGATTACGTGCTGCACGACTTCTCCGCCGCCGAGCGCAAGCTGCTCCCGCTGGTGCTCGAGCGGGCCGCCGACGCCGTCGAGACCGTGGTCACGCGCGGGCTGGCCGTCGCGCAGAACGAGTTCCATGCCGGGCCAGCGCCGGCGGAGTCTGAGC
>JASIJN010000119.1 GCA_030050125.1 Streptosporangiaceae bacterium
GGTTATCCGGAGGGCGGGTCGGTGTTCCTGGGCGGGGGCGGGCCGGGATTGTCCAGCCGCCCGTTCGCCGAGGCGACCCAGGCCACGATCGACAGCGAGGTCGCCCGGCTGCTGCGCGAGGCCGAGCAGACCGCGGTCGACCTGCTCCGCGCGCACCGCGGCGAACTCGACCAGCTGGTCAGCCTGCTGCTGGAGCAGGAGACCGTGGACGGCTCGGCCGTCTACCGGATCGTCGGCAAGCCGATCCCGGCCCACCGTCCGGAGGAGATGGCGATCGCCCCGCACGGCCCCGCCCACCGGGCCGCCTCGCCTGACACGGCGACGCCGGACGGCGCCGCGAGCCCGCATAGCACGGCGAAGCCGGACGGCGCGGCGAGCCACTAAGCCACTAAGCCGCTTGGCCCGCTGTCGCTGGCGCCGCGAGAGTCCCTGCCGGTAAGCTCTGCCCATGCGCGCGAACCTCACCGCAGGCTGGTGGCGCCGCCCCTGAGGCGGTTCCTGGTTCGCGCACCCAGCAGACCCTGAAGGCGACCGCCCGGCAGCCGGCGGTCGCCTTTGTCGTCCCGCCCGGTACCGGGCCCGACGACCGAGGCGAGTGCCGATATGGAACTGACGCAGTTCGAGACCGGGGCCGGAGTCCGGGTCACCCGTGCCGCCGCCCCCTTCGACCCGGCCCTGCTGGCGGACATGACCCGCCAGGTGGAGCGGCGCCGGGGGGGCGTGCTCAGCTCGGGCATGGAGTACCCCGGGCGATACAGCCGCTGGCACATGGCCTACGTCGATCCGTGCGTCGAACTGGTCGCGCGCGGCCGCAGGGTGAGCGCCACCGCGCTGAACGACCGCGGCCTCGTCCTGCTGCCGGTGATCGGGGAGGCGATGCGCCGGGTCGGCCAGGCCGAGGGCGGCGCCGGGGGCGCCGCGACCGCGGAGGTGATCATCCCCGAGTCCGGCGCTCGCTTCACCGAGGAGGAGCGCAGCCGGCGGCCCACCGTGTTCTCGGCGCTGCGCGAGATCATCGCGGCGTTCTCGGGCCCGGATCCGCACCTGGGCCTGTACGGGGCGTTCGGTTACGACCTGGCGTTCCAGTTCGAGCCGGTGCGCCAGCGCCACGACCGGGCCGCCGGGCAGCGGGACCTGGTGCTGCACCTGCCGGACCGGCTCTACGTGCTGGACCGCAAGCGGGAGACCGCCACCTGCTTCAGCTACGAGTTCGAGGCTGGTGGCGCGTCGACCAGCGGTTTGGCCCGGGAGACCAGGGTGACCGAGGACGGGGCGATCGGGGCGAGACGGGGCGTAACATCTGCCGATCTTCCCGCCGATCCGCGGCCAGGGTCGTTCGCGGCCGTGGTCGAGCAGGCCAGGGAGCGGTTCGCGCGGGGCGACCTGTTCGAGGTGGTGCCGAGCCACGCGTTCCACGGCGTGTGCGACTCGCCGGCCGCGTTCTTCGAGCGGCTGCGGCGGCGCAACCCGGCGCCGTACGAGTTCTTCCTCAACCTGGGGGAGTCTGAGTACCTGGTCGGCGCCTCGCCGGAGATGTACGTGCGGGTGACCGGCGACCGGGTGGAGACCTGCCCGATCGCGGGCACGATCGCCCGCGGCGCGGACCCGCTGGCCGACGCCGAGAACATCCGGGCGCTGCTCAGCTCGGCCAAGGAGGAGTCCGAGCTGACCATGTGCACCGACGTCGACCGCAACGACAAGTCCCGGGTCTGCGAGCCGGGCAGCGTGCGGGTGATCGGCCGGCGCCAGATCGAGATCTACAGCCGGGTGATCCATACCGTGGACCACGTCGAGGGGCGGCTGCGGCCGGGCTTCGACGCGCTGGACGCGTTCCTGACCCACATGTGGGCGGTGACCGTGACCGGGGCGCCCAAGGCCTGGGCCATGCAGTTCATCGAGGATCACGAGGACCGGCCGCGGCGCTGGTACGGCGGGGCGGTCGGGATGATCGGGTTCGACGGCGGGATGAACACCGGGCTCACCCTGCGCACCGCGCACATCAGGAACGGGATCGCCTCGGTCCGGGCGGGCGCGACGCTGCTGTTCGAGTCGGACCCGGCGGCCGAGGAGCGCGAGACCCAGCTCAAGGCCCGCGCGCTGCTCGAGACCCTGGGCGGGCCGGAGGCGGCGGCCGGGGAGGACGCGGCGCCGGGTTCGGCGCCGTCAAAGGCCGGCCAGGAACTGCGGGTGCTCCTCGTCGATCACCAGGACTCGTTCGTGCACACGCTGGCCGGGTACTTCCGCGAGGCGGGCGCGCAGGTGACCACGCTGCGGGCCGGGTTCGATCCCGCGCGGCTCGAGGAGTACCGCCCCGACCTGGTGGTGCTCTCGCCCGGCCCGGGGCGGCCGTCGGACTTCGGCTGCGATGACCTGCTGACCGCGCTCGACCGGCGGGGGATCGCCGCGTTCGGCGTCTGCCTCGGGATGCAGGCCATGGTGGAGCACGCGGGCGGCCGCCTCCGCCTGCTGCCTTCGCCCGCTCACGGCAAGCCGGGAACGGTGCGGGTGCTCGGCGGCGAGGGGGACCGCGGGCTGCTGGCCGGGCTGCCCGGCGAGTTCGCGGCCGGGCGGTATCACTCCCTGCACGCGGTGCCGTCCGACGTGGCCGGCGGTTTCTCCGTCACCGCGGTCACCCCGGACGGGGTGGTCATGGCGATCGAGGACGAGGAGGCGGGGCGCTGGGGCGTGCAGTTCCACCCCGAGTCGATCCTGACCGCGACCGGGCGAGCGGGCCATCAGGTCATCGCCAACGTGCTGCGGCTGGCCCGGGCCTGGTCGCGGGATGCCGTAGGCTCCGCGGCCCGGTGAGCGGGCCGGTAGTGTGCCGTGCCATGAAGAGCGTCCAGCCTGAGGTGTTCCTCGTCGCCCGTCCCGAGATCGACTACGAGCAACTCGCCGCGTACCTGCGCGAGGTCGGCGGCGAGAAGTGGCTGGAGAAGCTGGACCGGGGTGACCTGGACGACGCGCAGAACCTGGCCGAGTTCGCGGGCAAGATCTGCTACCGGGCCTGGGAGCCGGGGCTGAACCCGAACATCCGCCGGGTCCGCAACGACCAGGAGCTGTACCTGCAGAACATCTTGAACCAGGCGCACGGCTCGGTGCTGGAGCACGTGAGCTTCAGTTTCGTGCTGCACAACATATCTCGTGTAGCGACGCATGAGCTTGTCCGCCACCGGCCCGGGGTGGCGATCTCGCAGGAGTCGCTGAGGTTCGTGCGCCTGGCCGACATACCGTTCTGGTTCCCGGAGTGGGCCCGGGGGGACGCGGAGCTGATGAAGCGGGCCGCGGCCCTGCTGGAGCAGATGGAGGAGTTCCAGCGCTGGATGGCCGGTCACTTCGGGCTGGACGCCGACGGGGTACCGTTCCACGAGAAGAAGCTCAAGACCTCGTTCATGCGGCGGTTCGCGCCGGAAGGAGTGGCCACCGGGCTGCTCTGGACCGCGAACATCCGGACGCTGCGGCACACCATCGAGGCGCGCACCGATCCCGGCGCCGAAGAGGAGATCCGGCTGGTGTTCGGGCGGATCGCCGAGCTCGTGCGGGCCGAGGCGCCCGCCCTCTTCGGTGACTACGAGATCTCCGACGGCGCCTGGATTCCGCGATGGCGCAAGGTGTGACGGGGTTGGGAGCTGACCGCCGTCGACCACTCGCGCGGAGCGAGCCCGCGGACTAGGTTTGCCGCATGCCAGACATTTCCTACCCGGTAGCCGGCCAGGCCGGCCGCGGTTACCTCGCCGTGCCCTCGGCCGGGCAGGCCGGGCCAGGCCCGTGGCACGGCGTCGTGGTGATCCATGAGGCGTTCGGGCTGAACGACGACATCAGGAAGAAGGCGGACGAGTTCGCGGCGCACGGATACGTCGCGCTCGCGCCCGACCTCTTCGACGGCCGGCCCTGGCTGCGCTGCGTGCGCGGCGCCATCCGCCAACTGCACGCCGGTTCGGGGCCAGCGTTCACGGTGCTGGAGGCGGCGCGCGGTCTCCTGGCCGCGCGGGATGACTGCTCCGGCCGGATCGGCGTCATCGGCTTCTGCCTGGGCGGCGGGTTCGCGCTGCTCTGTGCGCCCCGCGACGGTTTCGCGGTGGCCTCGGTGAACTACGGCGAGGTGCCCAAGGACGCGGAGAACGCGCTGCGCGGAGCGTGCCCGATCGTGGCCAGCTACGGAGGCAGGGACCCGATGGGCACCCAGCACCCGGAACGGCTGCAGCGTGCGCTGACGGTGCTGGAGATCCCGCACGACGTCGAGGTGTATCCCGGCTCGGGGCACCGGTTCATGACCGAGGCATCGGGGGCGAGCGCGGTGCTGGCCAGGTTCGCCCGGATGAGCTACCAGGAGTCGGACGCGGCCGACGCGTGGCGGCGCATTTACGGGTTCTTCGGCGAGCATCTCAGCGCCTGACCGTCGGCGCTCGAACGCGAAACGGGATTGCACGAGCAGCAATTGCATAGATCTTCACCGGCGCGGGATTGCACGGGAAGAAATTACGCTACGCGTGTTTGCTGTGTGGGATTGCATGACGGGTGCCATCTGGCCTGGGATTGCCCCGCTGATCCGCCCGGCCTGGCTGGCTATCTGGCCGCGTCGGGCGGATCGTGCCGGATCCGGCCGGGCCGCACGCGGCCTGCGAGAAACGTGACCGTCCGGGTCACCATGCGATCGGGGCCGCTTATGAGTATGTCGGCGTCGTCCAGGCTGGCATGGCGAGCGGTGATTTCCGGCAGCATTCCTTTGAGGCCGTCGAATTCCGGCTGGTGTGACACCACCGGTATCACGGTAAGTGCCGGGTAGATCCATTCGAGCACGCGCAGATCGGCGAGATCATAGAGACCCTCCTCGGTCCTCGCGCCGAAGAACAGCGTGATCTTCCTGCGCTTGCCGGGACGGCCGGCCGCGGCCTCCGCCTCGATGATCGCCTTGAGCGGCGCCAGCCCGGTGCCCCCGGCCACGCACACAAGGTCTCGGCCGGGATCGGCGGGCGCGGTCATCTCGCCGCGCGCCTGGCCGAGCAGCACGACGTCGCCGGGACCGGTGTTGTGAACGAGGGAGCCGCTTACCAGGCCGCCCCTTATGGCCCGCACATGCAGGTCTAGCAGGCCATTCTCCCGAGGCGCGTTGGCGATGGAGAAGTTGCGCCAGACCCGCGGCCAGCGCGGGACCTGCACGGCCAGGTACTGGCCGGGCGTATAGCGCAGCGGCTGGTCGGGCCGGATCGTCAGTATCGCGACGTCCTGGCCGCGCCGGTCATGCTGGACGACCTCGCCGATCCACCAGGGCGGCTGGACCGCCGCGTCCTGCTCGGCGGCGGCCCGCATGACCGAGGAGACGTGGCCAAGGGCGGCGTCCCATGCCGCCCGGGTCTCGTCGGTCCAGTAGTGGCCGTTGAAGTACTGAACCGTTTCGAGCAACACGGTCAGGAAGGGCTCGTAGTGCCGGTCCTTGACGCCGAATTTGCGGTGGCGGCGTGCGAGTTCGCCGAGGTAGGAGGCACGTGAATCGGGGCTGTCGATGCTCCACACGATCCGCGTCAGCGAGGCGAAGAAGCGCTCCATATGCTCGCGCATTGTTTGCGGGAACATTGAGCGGATTTCCGGATAACGGATGAAGAGACGTGAGTAGAAGTACTCCATGGCTGCGCCAGAATTCGCCGTAACGTGTGTAAATGACGTTTTGACGAGTCTGGCGTCGGAGCTCTTGATTTCCTCCGTCCGGCAGGCCGCCTGCGGGCCGGGCGGGACCGAGTCGCCTGCCGGTTCACCGAATTTCCAGTCGTTGCCCCCCCGCGTAATTCGCGCAGGGGCCCGTACATTCTGGCCGGTTAAGGAAAAAAGCCGTTCCACGAGCGATTCCAGCCCTCGGCCGGGCTGTGCGAGGCCGTGCTGACCTGCGAAGCTGACCAGAGGCCTGTCGTCTGGGTAACCGCCATCCAGCGCGATCGCCATACTCTGAGTGTGGCATCATGACATGATGCGTACAACCTATTCTGGCCAGTCCCGCGGAGGGAATACGCAGAGTAGCGGAATGCCGTGTAGACCGTTCCGTGATCGTCCCTAGTGGTACGCGCTGGTAATATCGGCTTCGTCGCTTCCTCGTTAAGAGGAGCCGGATCGTGCGTCAATAAACTACGGATGGGTGGTCGGCCGTCCCGCCCGCAAGCGTCCCATTCGCGTGGTTTATGGGACTAGTTCGGGTTCGTGCGAGCCTCGGGAGGCGACAGGGGGCGCGGCGGAGGTCGGCGGGGGCGTCGGCCGATACCGGACGACCCATTTCGGCTCGTCACCAGGGTCCGAAATTGAACGCTGTCCGAAACCCCGAGCCGCCGCGGCGACAAGTCGTCATATATCACCCATATCAGGCGTGCAGTCCATCTGCCCTCACCCAGGCCATTAGCGTCAGAGGGCCGACCAGGTTGAAACAGCGACAGCGATGGCGCCATCCACACTAATGAGACCCCCTTCCGCCTGGCCGTACATCGGCCGGGTGGCCTCAAATGCTGGGCAGGCCGCCTCAATACG
>JASIJN010000001.1 GCA_030050125.1 Streptosporangiaceae bacterium
GGGGGCGGGGGCGGATGGTGCCGGGAACATCTCAGGGTGGCGCGGAACTTACGATGGAGTGATGGAAACGGCCAGCCGGGAAGCTGACGACAAGGTGGGATACGGATGCCAGTGACCGCGCCAGAGGGCGTCCGCACGGCGATCCTCACCGTCGACGACGATCCCGGTGTGTCCCGTGCCGTGGCCCGTGACCTGCGGCGACGCTACGGGGAACAGCACCGGATCGTGCGGGCGGAGTCCGGGGAGACTGCGCTGGAGGCGCTGCGGCAGCTCAAGCTGCGCGGCGACATGGTCGCGGTGATCCTCGCCGACTACCGGATGCCGCAGATGAACGGGATCGAGTTCCTCGAGCGGGCGATGGACGTGTACCCGGGGGCGCGGCGGGTGCTGCTGACCGCCTACGCGGACACCGACGCCGCCATCGACGCGATCAACGTCGTCGACCTGGACCATTATCTGCTCAAGCCGTGGGACCCGCCGGAGGAGAAGCTGTATCCGGTCGTGGACGGCCTGCTGGAGGCGTGGCTGGAGGATGATCACCGGCCGGTGCCGGAGACGAAGATCGTCGGCCACCGGTGGTCGGCCCGGTCGTCGGAGGTGCGCGAGTTCCTGGCCCGCAACCAGGTGCCGTACCGCTGGTACTCCTCGGACGAGCCGGAGGGGCAGCGGCTGCTCAGCGCCGCGGGAGTCGAGCCCGACGGCAGCGGCGGGCTCCGGCTGCCGGTGGTGATCACCCCGGACGGCGAGGTGCTGGTGGAACCGGCCGACGCCGAACTGGCCACGCACGTCGGGCTGGCCACCACGCCGTCCAAGGACTTCTACGACCTCATCGTCATCGGCGGCGGGCCGGCCGGGCTGGGCGCGGCGGTGTACGGGGCGTCGGAGGGGCTGCGCACGGTGCTGGTCGAGCGCACGGCGACCGGCGGGCAGGCGGGCCAGAGCTCACGGATCGAGAACTACCTCGGCTTCCCTGACGGGGTGTCCGGTGCCCAGCTGACCAGCCGGGCCAGGCGCCAGGCGGCGAAGTTCGGCGCCGAGGTACTGACCACGCGCGACGTGATCGGCCTGGAGGTTCATGGCTCGGCGCGCAGCGTCAGGTTCGCCGACGGCAGTTCCATCGACGCGCACACCATCATCCTGGCCACCGGGGTTTCCTACCGTCGTCTCGGCGCGCCCGGCATCGACGATCTGACCGGGCGCGGGGTCTACTACGGGTCGGCGCTCACCGAGGCGACCGCGTGCTCCGGCCAGGACGTCTACATCGTCGGCGGCGCGAACTCCGCCGGGCAGGCCGCCGTCTATCTCGCGCGCGGGGCCAAGTCGGTCACGATCCTGGTCCGGGGCCCCTCGCTCGAGCGGTCGATGTCGTATTACCTCATCCAGCAGATCGGCGGCATCGCCAACATCTCGGTCCGGACCTGCACGGAGGTCATCGAGGCCCACGGCAGCAAGCACCTGGAGGCCCTGACCCTGCGCGACACCTCGACGGGGGCCACGGAAACCGTCAGCGCGCAGTGGCTGTTCGTTTTCATCGGCGCGGCGCCGCTCACGGACTGGCTGGACGATCTCGTGGTGCGCGACGATCGCGGGTTCGTGCTGGCAGGCCCCGATCTGGCCATCCCAGGGCGCAAGCCAAGGGGCTGGAACCTGGACCGCTCGCCGTACCACCTGGAGACCAGCGTGCCCGGCGTGTTCGTGGCGGGCGACGTGCGGGCCGATTCGGCCAAGCGCGTGGCCTCGGCCGTCGGCGAGGGCGCGATGGCCGTCATGTTGGTTCACCGCTACCTGGAGAAACTGTGATGACCGACCAGGCGCAGCAGGAAACGACGACCACGGCGCAGGTGACGGCGGCTAGCTGCAGCCCCGGGACGAACGCCACGGAGCTGGCCTGCAGTCCAGATGAACTGCGGCGGCTGTTCCTGTTCGAGAAGCTGTCCGACGAGCAGCTCGGCTGGCTGTGCCAGCACGGGCACGTCGAGCGCTTCGAGCCCGGGCCGCTGTACCGCGAGGGCGATCCGGCCACCTGCTTCTACGTGCTGCTCAAGGGCACCGTCGTCATGTCGCGGCGGGTCGGTGCGGACGACATCGAGGTGAACCGGACGTCGGGCCCCGGCACGTACTCGGGCGCCTTCAACGCCTACATCGAACGCGAGTCGCAGGTCTACAACAACTCGATCCGGCTGCCCGAGCCTTCCACCTTCTTCGTGCTGTCCGCGAGCGACTTCGCCTGGCTGATGCGGGAGTGGTTCCCGATGCCGGTGCACCTGCTGGAGGGGCTGTTCTTCGGCCAGCGGAACACCCAGCGGGTCGTCGGCCAGCGGGAACGGCTGCTCGCGCTGGGCTCGCTGTCGGCGGGCCTGACCCACGAGCTCAACAACCCGGCCGCCGCCGCGGTGCGGGCCACGTCCTCGCTGCGCGAGCGGGTGGCCGGGATGCGGCACAAGCTGGGCATCCTGGCCGCGGGCAAGTTCAGCCCGCAGACCCTGGACACGCTGATCAAGATCCAGGAGCGCGCGGTCGAGCTGGTGGCGAAGGCGCCGGCGCTCAGCCCGATCGAGGCGAACGACCGCGAGGACGCCATCACCGACTGGTTCGACGAGCGCGGCATCGCGGGCGGCTGGGACCTGGCGCCGACCTACGTGCAGGCCGGCCTGGACACCGGGTGGCTCGACCAGGTCGCGGCGACCGTGGACGAGACGATCCTCGAGAGCGCGCTGCGCTGGCTCGGGTACACCATCGAGACCGAGCTGCTGCTGAACGAGATCGAGGACTCCACCACCCGGATCTCCACCCTGGTCGGCGCGGCCAAGCAGTACTCCCAGCTCGACCGCGCCCCGTACCAGGTGGTCGACATACACGAACTGCTGGACAGCACGCTGCTGATGCTCGGCGGCAAGATCCCGCCCGGGATCACGATCGTCAAGGACTACGACCGGTCCCTGCCCCCGGTCCCCGGCTACGCCGGCGAGCTGAACCAGGTGTGGACCAACCTGATCGACAACGCGGTGTCGGCCATGGGCGAGACGGGCACGCTCACCGTGCGCACCATGCGGCGCGACGACCAGGTGATCGTCGAGTTCGGCGACACCGGTCCCGGGGTACCTCCCGAGATCAAGGACCGGATATTCGAGCCGTTCTTCACCACGAAACCGGTGGGCGAGGGCACCGGCCTGGGGCTCGACATCTCCTGGCGCATCGTTGCCAACAAGCACCACGGGGCCATCCAGGTGGAGTCGGTGCCCGGTGACACCAAGTTCCGGGTGTGGCTCCCGCTGACCGCCCCGGAGCCGGACAGGGAGGATGAAGGATGACCGAGGTGCCGGGAATCGACCCGTCCGTCCCGCCCAGCGGGACGGGCTGCGCCGAGTGCGAGGCGGCGGGCGGCTGGTGGCTGCACCTGCGCCGGTGCGCCCAGTGCGGGCACATCGGCTGCTGCGACACCTCCCCGAGCCAGCACGCGACCGCGCATGCGAAGGCCACGGGGCATCCGTTCATCCGCAGCTTCGAGCCCGGCGAGGACTGGTTCTGGAGCTACGAGACCGACCAGGCCTACGAAGGCCCGGAGCTGGCCCCGCCCTCGCATCACCCGGTCGACCAGCCGGTGCCCGGACCCGCGGGGCGGGTGCCGCGCGGCTGGCAGCAGATGCTGCACTAGCCGGGCATGAAGCGCCCGGTAAGGATCGCCAACTGCTCCGGCTTCTACGGGGACCGGTTCGCCGCGGCGCGGGAGATGGTCGAGGGCGGGCCGATCGACGTGCTCACCGGCGACTACCTGGCCGAGCTCACCATGCTGATCTTGTGGAAGGCGCGGCAGAAGGACCCCGGCGCGGGCTACGCGCGGACCTTCCTCGGCCAGTTCGAGCAGGTCATCGGCAGCTGCCTGGATCGCGGCATCACGATCGTGGTCAACGCGGGCGGGCTCAACCCGGCCGGGCTGGCGGCCAGGCTGCGCGAGACCGCCGGCCGGCTCGGCCTGGCGCCGAAGATCGCCCACGTTGAGGGCGACGACCTGCTCGGCCGGATCGGGGAGCTGACCGAGGCCGGGCACGCCCTGGCCAACGCCGACACCGGCGAGCCGCTGGCCAAGGCCGGGGTCACCCCGGTAACCGCGAACGCCTACCTCGGCGGCTGGGGGATAGCGGCCGCGCTGCGGGCCGGAGCCGACGTCGTGGTGTGCCCGCGGGTGACCGACGCCTCGCTGGTCGTCGGCCCCGCCGCCGCCTGGCACGGCTGGACCCCGGCCGACCTGGACCAGCTGGCCGGCGCCGTGGTGGCGGGGCACGTGATCGAGTGCGGCCCGCAGGCGACCGGCGGCAACTACTCGTTCCTGGCCGAGCTGCCCGACCGGCGCTACCCGGGCTTCCCGATCGCCGAGGTCGCCGCCGACGGCAGCAGCGTGATCACCAAGCATCCCGGCACCGGCGGGCTCGTCTCGGTCGGCACGGTCACCGCGCAGCTGCTGTACGAGATCGCCGGGCCCGCCTACGCCAACCCCGACGTGGTCGCGCACTTCGACACGATACGGCTGGATCCCGACGGCGCGGACCGGGTGCGGATCAGCGGCGCCCGCGGCGGCCCGCCGCCGGCCGACCTCAAGGTGGCGCTGAACTACCTGGGCGGCTACCGCAACACGATGACGATGGTGCTGACCGGCCTGGACATCGAGGAGAAGGCGGCCAGGGCGGAGACCATGCTGTTCGGCCTGCTCGGCGGCAAGGACCGGTTCGCCGAGGTCGACGTGCGGCTGATCCGCTCCGACCGGCCGGACGCGCCGACCAACGAGCAGGCCACGGCGCAGCTGCGGATCACGGTCAAGGACCCCGACCCGGCCAGGGTGGGCCGGTCGTTCTCCAACGCCACGATCGAGCTGGCGCTGGCCGGCTACCCCGGGTTCTTCACCACCACCCCGCCCACCGCGGAGAGCGCCTACGGCGTGTACTGGCCGGCGTTCGTGCCCGCCGGACTGGTCGAGCACGCGGTCGTCCTGCCGGACGGCAGCCGCCAGGTGATCCCGC
>JASIJN010000009.1 GCA_030050125.1 Streptosporangiaceae bacterium
GGGACCACGGTCGGGCCCGGCCGTGCCCGCGGGTGGCGTGGCGCCGGGCGGCATGGTGGCCTGGCGGGCGTCGGCCTGCTGCCAGCGGTCGTCGCCCGTCCCCAGGTCGGACCAGCCGCTGGAGGGCGAGCCCTCGTCGACAACGCCCCAGCTCTGCGTCGAGGTGACATCGGCGGCCGGGTCGCTGACCGCGAGCGCCGAGTACCCGGTGTCGGCATAACCGGTATCGGCATACCCCGTGTCGGCATACCCGGGATCGCTGTACCCGGCCTCGGCATACCCCGTCCCGGCGCCCGCTGGCTCGGCGTGCGGGGCCGCCGGCGCCTCCGGACCGACGATGGCCAGCCAGACGTCGCTCGCGGAGGCGTCGTAACCGTTGCCGGCCCGTCCCGACGTGCGGTTCCAGGCGGAGAACGGGCCGGGCGGGTAGAGCGGAGGCGGCAGCCCCGGAGCCGGCGGGAACCCGCGGATGGGGCCCTTGCCCGCTGCCCCGCCGCCCGCTTTGTACCGTCCGCCGCCGGCCGGGACCGGATCGCGAGCCGCCGCCGTCCCGCCGGAATAGCCGGGGGCGAACAGCGACGCGTCGCCCCTGGGCGGCTTCCCGCCCGGGGCAACCCCGCTCGCCGCCCCCCGCTCATCGGGCGGGGTGATCCGCCCGGACGGGTTCTGCCGCCGGCCTGGGGCGCGGCCAGCGGAGTTCTCACCCGGGTAACGCATGCGGCGAGCGTATCGCCCTCGCCCATGAGTTAGCCTGCGTCATGCGTTTTGTCCGCCGGGCGGGTCACGGCGCCGCCGGGCCACAGCGGGCCCGGCGCCCGTTCCGGCGTTGCTTTGACCGCCGTTGGTCGGGGCCGGTATCCTGCACAGGCGTCCATGTGCACAGCTATGCCCGCACGGCCCGCGTCGCGGGCAGCGGGCGCGGCCGGTGCCATCGGATTCCCCCGCCGGGATGGCTCCCGCAGGCGGGGGCCAAGTCAGTACTCACATGTGAAGGCCTACTCCCGTGCGCACCTTCAGCCCGAAAGCCGGCGACATCCAGCGCCAGTGGCACGTCATCGATGCGTCCGACGTCGTACTCGGCCGACTGGCCAGCCAGGCCGCGATCCTGCTGCGCGGCAAGCACAAGCCGATCTTCGCGCCGCACATGGACACCGGCGACTTCGTGATCGTCATCAACGCGGAGAAGGTCGCGCTCAGCGGGAACAAGCTGGAGGACAAGCGCGCCTACCGGCACTCGGGCTACCCGGGCGGGCTGCGCTCCGTGGCCTATCGCGATCTCATGGCCTCCCGTCCCGAGCGGGCGGTCGAGAAGGCGGTCCGGGGCATGCTCCCGAAGAACACGCTCGGGCGGCAGATGCTGCGCAAGCTCAAGGTGTACGCGGGTCCCGAGCATCCGCACCGCGCGCAGCAGCCGGTCCCGTTCGAGATCACGCAGGTCGCCCAGCAGGCCGCCGTGCGGCCGCGCGGCGAGGTAACCGAGAAGGAAGTACGAGGAACACAACGTGGCCGAGCCCACTGACGTGCAGGATCCCGCCGCGGAAGCGGGCGCCGAGACGGCGGACGACGGCGAGCAGCTGTCGGAGTACACGACGGAGACCGGCGAGGCGGCGGCCGCCTCGGCCCGGCCGGCCGCGCGCAAGCCGGTGGTGACCGGGAACGCCATGGGCACCGGCCGCCGCAAGGAGGCGATCGCCCGGGTCCGCATCGTGCCGGGCACCGGAAAGTGGCTGATCAACGACCGGTCGCTGGACGAGTACTTCCCGAACAAGGTGCATCAGCAGCTGATCAGCGAGCCGTTCGTGACGCTGGGCGCGGACGACGCGTTCGACGTCGTGGCCCGGATCACCGGCGGCGGCGTCACCGGGCAGGCGGGAGCGCTGCGGCTGGGCATCGCCAGGGCGCTGACTCTCGTGGACCCGGAGAACCGCCCGAGCCTGAAGCGGGCCGGCTTCCTGACCAGGGACGCCAGGGTGAAGGAACGGAAGAAGGCCGGGCTGAAGAAGGCCCGCAAGGCGCCTCAGTACTCCAAGCGCTGACCTCACCAACGCCGTCCGGCAGGAAGACCAGGAGCGGGTTCCGATGGGTCGTCTGTTCGGTACCGACGGTGTCCGTGGTGTTGCAGGCCGTGATCTAACGGCACGGCTCGCCATGGACCTGGCCATCGCGGGCGCCGGGGTGCTCTCCGGCGCCAGCACGACACGGCGTCCGGTCGCCGCGGTCGGCCGCGACCCGCGGGCCTCGGGCGAGTTCCTCGAGGCCGCCGTGGTCGCCGGGCTGGCCAGCTCGGGCGTTGACGTGCTGCGGTTCGGCGTGATCCCGACGCCCGCGGTCGCGTACCTGACCGACGCGCTGGACGCCGACTTCGGCGTGATGCTGTCGGCGAGCCACAACCCGGCCCCCGACAACGGGATCAAGTTCTTCGCCCGGGGCGGCCTGAAGCTGCCCGACGAGGCGGAGGACGAGATCGAGCGGAGGCTGGCCCGGCCGGGCGCCGGCGACGGCGTGCCCGGACTCGGCTTCGGCCGGGTGACCGACGCGTCCGGCGAGCGGGAGCGCTACCTCGATCACCTGCTGGCCACGTTGCCCGGCCCGGCGAATGCCGCCCCTCTGGCCGGGATGCGGGTGGTGGTCGACTGCGCGCACGGAGCCGCCTTCGAGATCGCGCCGCGGATGCTGCGCCGGGCCGGCGCCGAGGTCATCGCGATCGGCACCGAGCCGGACGGGGACAACATCAACGCCGGCTGCGGCTCGACCAGCCTCGGCGCGCTGAAGGCCGCGGTGGTCGCCCACGGCGCCGACGTCGGCGTGGCGCACGACGGAGACGCCGACCGCTGCCTCGCGGTCGACGCCGACGGCCAGGTCATCGACGGCGACCAGATCATCGCGGTGCTGGCCCTGGCGCTGAAGGAGGCCGGCGCCCTGGCCGACGACACGGTCGTGATCACCGTCATGTCGAACCTGGGCCTGCGGCTGGCCCTGCGGGACGCGGGCATCTGCGTGGTGGAGACGCCGGTCGGCGACCGCCACCTGGTGGCGGCCATGCGCGAGGGCAAGTTCGTGCTGGGCGGCGAGCAGTCCGGTCACGTCATCCTGCTCGACCACGCCACGACCGGGGACGGGCTGCTGACCAGCCTGCACCTGCTGGCCACCGTGGCCGAGCGCGGGCAGCCGCTGGGCGAGCTGGCCAAGGTGATGACCAGGTACCCCCAGGTGCTGATCAGCATCCCCGGGGTGGACCGGTCCCTGGTCGCGTCGGCGCCCGAACTCGCCGACGCCGTGCGGGCCGCGGAGGCGGAACTCGGCGATACCGGCCGGGTCCTGGTCCGGCCCAGCGGCACCGAGGCGGTCGTGCGGGTCATGGTCGAGGCGGTGGACCCGGGCCAGGCCCAGCACCAGGCCGACGTGCTCGCGACGGTCGTCCGGGGGCTCGCCTAACCTCCCCGAAGTGCCTTATTACGCAGGCGATTTCGGCTGCGCAGCGGCGGGCCGAGGTCATGCTCAGCCGCTGTGGGTAGATTTCCTCACCCTCCTGACGGATGTTCCGGGCTAACGCACCTGGCACAGTTTTTTCTCACGTGCCGCGTTGGGCGTTGCCGCCCGCCACACCGCCAGGGGGAACGAGAGTGTCTGATCCCGCGCCAGCGGTGGTGCTGAAGTTCGATCCGAACGTCATGCACCACGGCGGCCTCGGCGTGATCCGGAGCCTGGGACGCATGGGCGTGCCGGTGTACGGCGTGCACGAGGGACCGTGGGCTCCCGCGGCCAGTTCCCGCTACCTGCAGGGACGTTTCTTCTGGCAGCCGGACCCCGAGGACGTGGAGCGGGTGAGCGCGAGCCTGCTGCGGCTGTCCGAGCGGATCGGCGGGCCGGCCGTGCTGGTGCCGACCGACGACGCTGGCGCGATCTTTCTCGCCGAGCACGGCGACGGCCTCCGGCAGCGGTTCCTGTTCCCGGATCCGCCGCGCGACCTGCCGCGGCAGGTCGCCGGCAAGTACTCCCTGTACCAGCTCTGCCGCGAGCTGGGGGTGCCAAGCCCGCTGGCCGCCGTGCCGGACACGCTGGCCGCGGCCCGCGGGTTCGCCGCCGAGGCGGGCTTCCCGCTGATCGCCAAGCTGACGACGCCGTGGGCCGGCGGCGGGCTGCGCAGCACCTCGATCCTGACCGACGCCGGCCAGCTCGACGACGCCTACGACGCCTGCGCCCGGGCCGGGATC
>JASIJN010000120.1 GCA_030050125.1 Streptosporangiaceae bacterium
CGAGATGTCGTGCGCGTCGCCGGGGATTCGCGGGTTGTAGGACACCTTGACCGTTGAACCGTCGGCCTGGAACTGATTCTGAGGGGGCGCGATGATCGTGTGCATCCGGCCGCTCAGATCCGCGTATCTAATTACCGGCCGATAGCTGCAGTTGTCCTCCTCGGCGCAAAACTGGCCGGAGCCAACGACGGTTCCGGTCGTCTGCCTTCCGCCAGGAATTGGCTCCAGCAGATCCTGGGAATGCTGCACGCTGAGCAATCCCCATACGCCGAGCGCCAGTATGAAGAGCGGGATACCCACAATTATCGCCAAGACGACATATAGGCTCCGCTTCTGCTTTTTCGTCCATGCCGAACGCCCCGATACGGATACTCCTTCATGCCGACGTGGTGTCAGCCGGGTCACCTCCCGCGCCTGGGCTCGCCCTCGGAGGCCAGCGTGCTGGCCCGCTTCACCTGAGCTCGGTAAACAAGCCAGAGGCCGCTGACCCCCACAATCGCAAAGATGCCCGCGACGATGAACGCGTAGGCCACCCGGTGCGGGTGCACGTCGAACCCGAGGGACCAGATCAGGATCGCCTCGCACGGCAGGAGCGGTACCAGTCCGGCGATCAGAAAGATCCGCGCGCCGCGCTCGGCGTTCCTTCGGCTGGATGGCGGCCCTTTGGTCACGAGCGAACAGTACATGCGAAATTGTCGTGCCAGTAGATGAGCATGGGCTGTTCACCTACATTGTTCCCCAGACGACTGGCGCCGGTTCGGCATCGGGCCACATATCGGTGCCGCGGAGATCACGGTCAGGTTTGGCTGCCTCTACCGAAGGCTGCTCCTGCCTGCAAGCCTGTGTCATGGACCAACAGAAGACCAGGGAACCGGGCGTTCACGTCGCCGTTATTACCCGGCTTCTTTGGCGGGGGTTGGCGTCTGGTTGGTTCTATACAGTCGAACAGACAGTTGAACAGTGCATGCGGATAGCTCGGTGCTCACCTCCGGAACCGGGCCTGCCGGGGCCACGATCGCTGCGCGGTCCTCGGGCCGCCGCCGCCGTCAGGCGTCGCGCAGGCGGAGCAGCAGGCCGCCGAGCAGCAGGGCCCCGGCGGCCCACAGGGCGAGGACGCCGAGCCCCGGCCAGGGCCCGATCGGCAGGCTCTTCAGGTTCCTGGTGGCCTGGATGGCCAGCCCGGCGTTCATCGGGCTCCACTGCTCGAGGCGGCGCTCCCAGATCGGGTCCAGGGCTCCTAGCTGGACGATCAGCGGAACGATGTAGATCAGGCCGAGCAGGAGCGCGATCGACGCGCCGGAGTCCCGCACCGCGGTGGCCAGCCCCAGGCTGAGCAGCCCGATCAGGGCCAGGTACAGCACCGAGCCGGCCGCCGCGCGCAGCGTCGAGCCGGCGCTCAGCGACAGCACCTCCGAGCCGTCCACGCCGGTGAAGCCGTTGCCGGGCAGGATGTACCGTCCGGCTATCAGCGACCAGGCCGCCGCGAAGGCCCCGGCGAACAGCACCACGCCGGTGAGCACGATCGCCTTGGCGGCCAGGGCGGTGACCCGGCGCGGCACGGCGGTGAGCGTGATCCGGATCATGCCGCTGCTGTACTCGCTGGTCACCATCAGCGCCGCGAGGACCGCGACGACGGCCTGGCCCACCAGGACCCCGGTGAGGCTGAGCCTGGGCGTGTCGTAGCCGCACGAGGCCGGGCACTTCTGCACCTCGACTTCGAGGATGCTGAAGCCCACGGTCACGACGATCAGGGTGAGCAGCAGCAATCCGGGGCTGGGCACCGTGCGCAGCTTCGTCCACTCCGCGTGCACCGCGGTGTTTATCGTGAGCCTCACGCGTCCCTCCGGCGCAGCACGTAGACGGCGAGGCCGAGCGCGGCTACCGCCCAGACGCACGCCACCAGGAACCCGTTCCACGGCGCCAGCGGGAAGCAGCCGTTGTACGGGTCGCAGGTGTGCATCACCTGCGAGTACTGCGGCGTGCCCTGCTGCAGGCCGAACGCGGCCGCCGGGGTCAGCCGCAGCACCCAGTCGGCGGGACCCTGGGGCAGGATCGTGCCGAGGATCACCGGGACGATCAGCAGCACGACCACGGCCGTGATCGCCCCGGCGCTGCGCCGCAGCACGACGCCCGCGGACAGGGCCAGGATCGCGGCGATCGCCAGCAGCGCCGCCGTGCCCACCACGATCTGCAGGCCGTGTCCGCTGGTCAGCGACCAGACCGGGTACACCGACGACACCCAGCCACCCGAGTTCAGCTTGCGCTCGGCGATCACCAGCGCGATCGCGGTCCCGATCAGCCCGGCCACGAACGTGACCGAACCGATCACGATGGCCTTCGCGGCCAGCACCCGGCCCCGCCGCGGGCTGGCCGCGAACGTGGTGCGGATCAGGCCCCGCCGGTACTCGGCGGTGATGAACAGCGCGCCCAGCGCGATCACCGCGAGCAGCCCGACGGCCGTGCCCTTGAGCACCGTCCCGAGCGGGTCGATGTTGGTCGCGTACGGTGCGATGTCGCCGCCGCGTCCGTGCAGCGTGTATCTGCCGCTGGCCTGGGTGAAGCGGTCCGGCGACGGCCCCGAGATGCCCTTGCATCCGTGCGGCGAGCAGCGCTGCGTGGTCGGGGGTGCACCAAGGCTGGTGACGCCGGGCTGGCCGGGGCCCGTCCCGAAGCCTATGTGCCCGGCGATCCAGGTCCCGCTGGGCCCGGTGCCGGTGAGGCTCACATGGTCGAAGACGGCGGTGCCCTGCGTGTCGATGGGAGCGAAGTCGTTGTTGGCGAACTGCTGACCACCCGCCACGTACTGCGGCGAGGCGAGAAACATCCCGGCCTGCGCGTCGGAAGGGAACCCGGCCAGCGTGGCCGTGCCGATCGTCGTCCAGTGCGTGCCGTCCGCGGAGTCGTACCCGGTGATCACGTCGCCGGAACGGGTCAGCCGCAGCCACCGCGGTGAGCCCGGGGACACCGCGCCGGGCAGGCCCGCCGTGTCGTGGGTGTAGTTCCATTGCATCCGGACGCCGTGGCCGGGGGTGACCATGACCGCCGCGTAGGCCGAGCCCGCCGTGGTGCCCGCCTTGATGATGATCCCGGCCTTGGCCCAGGGCTGCGCGGTGTGCGTGCTGGTGCCGGGTCCCTGTCCCGGCACTTCGCCGTCCACCAGCGAGGTGACCCGGGCGGTGATGCTGCCGTTGCCGTCCAGAGCCTGGCGGGCGAGGTAGAAGCTGTCGGTGACGGCCTCACCGCCGGGACCGATGGCCACGGTCGGCCTGGCTGCAGGGTTCGACCTTCCGTTGGCGGCGGAGGCGATGACCGCCACGGCCAGCGCGGTCAGCAGCGCGGCGGAGATCACGGCGGTCACCCAGCCGCGCACGGTGCGGAACTTCGTCCACTCGGCCCGCAGCAGGTGCGGGAAGTCGTCGTGCCCCGGCCGCTGAGGTGACCGGTACGGCATGATCGCGGGAGAGCTCATCGCTCCGCCTCCCGTGCGCTCGCGGTGTCTGCCGATGACACCCCGGCGGGCGCGACGGCTCGGAACTCGACCGCGTCGCGGGTGAGCTCCATGTACGCCTCCTCGAGCGTGGCGCGATGCGCGGAGACCTCCGAGAACGGCACCCCGGCGCCGCCGAGCACGGCCACGACCCGCTGCGCCGACAGCCCGGAGACCGTCAGCGATTCCCGGTCGCTGGCCGCCACCGTCGCGCCCGCGCGGGTCAGCGCGGCCGTCGCCTCGGACCACGCGCTGGTGCGCAGCGAAACCCGGTCGCCCGAGGCGGCCGCGATCAGCGCGGCCACGGTGGTGTCGGCGATGACCTTGCCCCGGCCGACCACCACCAGGTGGTCGGCCGACCCCTCCAGCTCGGCCATCAGGTGACTGGACACCAGCACCGCCCGGCCCTCGTCGGCGAGCGATCGCAGGAACCCGCGCATCCAGACGATCCCCTCGGGGTCCATGCCGTTGAACGGCTCGTCGAACATCACCGCCGGCGGGTCGCCGAGCATCGCCGCGGCGATACCCAGCCGCTGTCGCATGCCCAGCGAGTAGCCGCCCGCCTTGCGCCGGGCCACCTTCTCCAGTCCGGCCTGCTCGATCACCTCGTCGACCCGCCTGGCGGTCAGGCCCTGCGAGTGGGCCAGCCACAGCAGGTGACCGCGGGCGCTGCGGCTGGGCTGCAGCGCGGCCGCGTCCAGCAGCGACCCGACGTGGCTCAGCGGGTGCCGCAGGCTCTGGTACCGCTTCCCGCCGATCAGCGCCTGGCCCCCGTCGGCCGCGTCCAGGCCGAGTATCACCCGCATCGTGGTGGACTTGCCCGCGCCGTTGGGGCCGACGAACCCGGTGACCTGGCCCGGCTCGACGGTGAACGTCATGCCGTCCAGCGCCACGGTCCGCCCGAACCGCTTGCGCAGCCCGCTGACTTCGATCATCGCGTTCATGCCAGCAACGGTAGGGACCAGGCGGCCGCCCGGTCGTCACGCCGGCGAGCCGTCTTCGCCGCCGCTGGGGCGGGGGAGGTCGCGCAGGCTCGTCCCCCGCACGGGGGACGGCAGGAATGCTCGCCACGGGGGACGCAGGCTCGCTGGCCAGCGAGGACAATGGCCTCGTGGACCGAGCAGCTGACTGGCGCCGCGAGCGCTCGGCCGGGCTGCGGCGGCTCACCTCCAGCCCGCATGCGCCGGCGGTGACGGCCGGGCTGCTCGGCGTGGCCGCCGCCGCCCAGGCGCTGGCCCAGCCCGGGGGCGCCGGCGGAACCTACGGCGGGGACCTGCAGGCGGTTCTCGTGCTGCTCGCCCTGTTCGGGACCGTCCCGCTCGGCTTGCTGTGGGCGTACCCGACGGCGGCGGCCCTGGCCGTGTCGGCCGCGTGCCTGCTGTCGCTCGCGGCCTTGCGCTTCCTGGCCGTCGCGGCCCTGATCGCGCAGCTTGCCGCGCTGTACCGGCTGGGCAGGAGCGGCTCGCAGCTGCTGGCCGCGGTCCTCACCGCGGCGTGGCTCGGGCTCGCGCTCACGTTCCTCGCGCTGCCGCCCGCCGAGCCGCGAATCTCCTCGGCCAGGGTCCTCGCCGTGCTCCTGGTGGCGCTGGGCCCGGTGGCGGCCTGGGCCGGGGCCGCGCACCGGGCCCGGTTCGAGGTCGCCCAGCACCAGGCGGCCCGGCAGGTCATGGCCGGCTCCCTGATCGAGCACACCGCGCGCGGCGAGCGGGCCCGGGTCTCCCGCGAGCTGCACGACGTCGTCGCCCACCACATCTCGATGATCGCGGTGCAGGCGGAGACGGCCCGGCTGACCACGGCCGGGATGCCCGCCGCCGGGGCGCAGCGGCTGGCCGCGATCGGCGACACCGCCCGGGCCGCGCTCACCGAGATGCGGCGGCTGCTCGGCGTGCTGCGAGAGGACGTCAGGGGCGGCGTCGCCGACCGGCAGCCCCAGCCCGGCCTGCGCCAGTTGCATGACCTGCTCGACCAGGCACGCGAGGCCTCGGGGTCGGGCATCCGGCTCATCGTCGGCGGCGCCGTCGCGGCGCTGGACCCCGGCATCGAGCTGGCTGCCTACCGCATCGTGCAGGAGGCCCTCACCAACGCGCGCCGGCACGCGGAGGGCGCCGCCGTCGACGTCGAGCTGTACTACACCCCGGATGCCCTCCTGCTGCGCGTCCGCGACAACGGGCCGGGCCCTCCGGACCACGCCCGCCCGGCGGGCTCTGCCCACTCCCCCGGTGCGCCGCCGGGCGGCGGGCACGGGCTGCTCGGCATGCGGGAGCGCGCCGCCGCCGTCGGCGGTGAGCTACGGACCGGCGCCGCGAACTCCGGCGGGTTCGTGGTCGAGGCCCGGCTGCCCCTCGCCGCCGAGGCGGCGGCATGACCACGCCGCTCCCGGTGATCAAGATCGTCGTTGCCGACGACCACCAGGTGGTCCGGGCCGGGTTCGCCGCGCTGCTCGACACCCAGCCCGACTTCACCGTGGTCGGCACCGCGCCCGACGGGGCCGAGGCCGTGCGGATCAGCCGGGAGCTGCGGCCCGACGTCGTCCTCATGGACGTGCGCATGCCCGCCATGGACGGCATCGAAGCCACCAGGCGGCTCACCGGGCCGGGCGGCAGCGCGCCGCGCGTGCTCATCCTCACCACCTTCGACCTGGACGAGTACGTCTACGACGCGCTGTGCGCCGGCGCCAGCGGCTTCCTGCTCAAGGACGTCACCGCGGAACGGCTCTTCGACGCGGTGCGGGTGATCGCCGCGGGCGAGGCCCTGCTCGCGCCGACCGTCACCCGCCGCCTCATCGGCGAGTTCACCCGGCTGCGTCCCCGGCCGAGCGACGGGCCGGGCACGGCGCTGGCGGCGCTCACCCCGCGCGAGACCGAGGTGCTCCGGCTGATCGCCGAGGGACTGTCCAACCCGGAGATCGCGGCCCGGCTGCTGGTCACCGAGGAGACCGTGAAGACCCACGTCAGCCGGGTGCTGGGCAAGCTCGGGCTGCGCGGCCGGGCGCAGGCGGTGGTCACGGCGTACGAGTCCGGGCTGGTCGTCCCGCGCTCCGGCGGAGCAGGCTAAGTTGGGCCCGCGACGTCACCAGAGGAGTGCCATGCCCGAGATCCCCGCTTCCCATCGCGACCTGCTCGACACCCAGGTGGCCACGCTCGGCACGGTCGGCCCGGACGGCCGCCCGCAGCTGTCGGAGGTCTGGTTCCTGGCCGACGGCGACACCGTGCGGCTCTCGCTCAACACCTCCCGGCAGAAGACGAAGAACCTGCAGGCCAACCCGGCGGTCAACCTGTTCCTGCTCGACCTGGCCGTCCCCTACCGGTACCTGGAGCTCAGGGGCGACGCGGAGATATCGCCGGACGACGAGTACGCCTTCGCCAACCGGGTCGGCGCGAAGTACCAGGCGGACCTGAGCCTGCACGACAAGCCGGGCGACAGGCGAGTCGTCGTCACCATCCGCCCGGTGCGCGTCAACGCGGTGGACATGCGCGGCTGACCAGAGGCGCGACCTACGACTCGGCCGGCGACTCCACCGCCGAGGGCTCGGCGAGCACGGGCTCCGCCGTCGGCGGCGAGGGTTCCGGCAGCCTGCGGCGCTGGGTGAAGACGAACCAGGCCAGCCCGGACACCGTGCCCACGATCGCGACGAAGAAATTCAGCCGCAGGCCGAGGATGTGCACGGACGAGTCGATCCTGATGGTCTCCTCGAAGATCCGGTAGGCCGAGTACCCGGCCACGTACAGGGCGAGCAGCCCGGGCGGGCGGATGTTGCGGTGATGGCCGAGCCAGACCAGCGCCGCGGCCAGCGCCAGATCGAAGATCATCTCGTACAGGAACGAGGGCTGGAACGTGCTGTACTTCAGGTCCGCCGCCGGCATGCCCGAGCCCAGCCGCGCCGCCATGCTTATCTCGAGCCCCCAGGGCAGGCTGGTCGGCTTGCCGAACAGCTCCTGGTTGAAGTAGTTGCCGATCCTCCCGACCGCCTGCGCGACCAGCAGCGCCGGGGCGACCGCGTTGCCCATCAGCCGCCAGTCGGCCCCGGCCCGGTGCACCCGCCAGATGCCGACCGCCGCTCCGGCCGCGATCCCGCCCCAGACCCCGAGCCCGCCGTCCCAGACGGCGAGCGGGCCGTACCAGACGTGCTTTGGCACGATGTCGAACGGGGTGGTGATGTCGAAGTAGATCCGGCCGCCGATGATCCCGGCCGGGACCGCCCAGGTGGCCACGTCCGTGAGCAGCGAGGGGTCGCCGCCCACCGCCCGCCAGCGGCGCCGGGCGATGATGATGGCGAGCGTGATCGCCACCACGTACATCAGGCCGTAGAAGTGGACGAACAGCGGCCCGACGTGGAAGCCGTTGGTGGGCGGGCTGGGAATGTACAGCTCCGCGGCAAGGGGCATAGCACGAGGGTAGCCCCCGCCGCGCGGCCGCGGTGCCGCCCGGTGCTCACCTGCGGCTGGGGCATACTTGGACGACCATGAGCGAAGACGATCAAACCGCGGCGGCGGCCGAGCTGGACCGGCTCGGCGAGGAGTTCTTCCAGGTCGTGCACGCGGCCGACCCGTTCAACGCGACCCAGTCCGGCGTGCCCGGCTTCGACGCGCTGGTCCCCGACCCCAGCCGGGCCGGATCGGCCCGGGCGGCGCGGCAGATCGCCGCGATCGAGAAGCGGCTGGACGGCATCGACGCGGGCCTGCTCGACGAGGCCGGCGTCGTCAACCACGCCGTGATGGCCCACCTGGCCTGGGCGGCCCGCTCGGACCTGGAGCACGGCCTGTGGGAGGCGAACGTGTCCGCGGGCGGCTACGTGACGCCCCAGGCCATGGTGTTCCAGTCGGTTCCGGCGGCGTTGCTCGGCGACGCCGCGGCGGCCGAGGGCTACCTGCGGCGGCTGCGCGGGCTGGGCGGGTACCTCGACGCCGTCACCGCCCGGTACCGGGAGGCCAGGCAGGACGGGCGGGTCCCGGCCGAGGTCGGCACGCGCCAGGCCATCGAGCAAATCGAGGGCCATCTCGGCAAGGACCTGGCCGACGACGCGCTGGTGGCCGTCGACCTGCCCGGCCGCCTCGACCAGGCGGCGTTCCGGCGCGAGGCGGCCGGCATCGTCGACGGCGAGGTCCGGCCCGCGCTGCGACGGCTGCTGGCCTGCCTGCGGGACGAACTGCTGCCGGTGGCGCGCCCCGACGACAGGGTCGGCATCTGCTTCGTGCCGGGCGGTCCTGAGGGGTACCGGGCGGCCGTGCGCAAGCACACGACCACCGAGCTGTCGCCGGAGGAGATCCATCGGATCGGGCTTGACTGCCTCGAGGCCCTGCGGCCGGAGTGGGCCGAGATCGGCGGCCGGGTGCTCCAGACCAGCGAGGTGCCGGAGATCCTGGACCGGCTGCGGGAGGACCGCTCGCTCAGGTTCACCGACTCGGCCCAGATCGTCGGCATGGTCACGGCCGCCCTGCGGCGCGCCGAGGAGGCCCGCGACCGCTGGTTCCCCCGGTTCGACATCCCCGACTGCGTGATCGAGGAGATCGACCCGGTCGAGGCGGGCAACGCCCCGCTGGCCTATTACCGGCCCCCGGCGGCGGGCGGGAAGCGGCCGGGCGCGCACTGCGTGCTGACCGCCGATCCGCAGGACCGCTTCGTGTACGAGTACGAGGCCCTGGCCTTCCACGAGAGCACGCCCGGCCACCACCTGCAGATCGCCTCGGCGCAGACGCTGACCGGGCTGCCCGCGTTCCGGCGCTACCTGGACGCCGAGGTCTGCGGCTACGTGGAGGGCTGGGGGCTGTACTGCGAGCGGCTGGCCGACGAGATGGGCCTGTACACCTCCGACCTGCAGCGGCTCGGCATGCTCTCGTGGGACGCGCTGCGCGCCTGCCGCCTCGTGGTCGACACCGGCATGCACCACTACGGCTGGTCCCGGGCCCGGGCAGCGGATTTCATGTGGAACAACACCGCCACCACCCGCGGCAACGTCCGGAGCGAGATCGACCGTTACATCGGCTGGCCCGGCCAGGCCCTGGCCTACATGGTGGGCCGCCGGGAGATCCAGCGGCTGCGCGGCGTGGCCGAGAGCAGGCTCGGCAGCGGCTTCGACATCCGGGCCTTCCACGGGGCCGTGCTGGGCAACGGCGCGGTGCCGCTCGGCGTGCTCGAGCAGGTGGTCACCCGCTGGGCCGGTGACGAGCCCGGTTAGCGGGTCGCAGGTCGCGTCGCCGGCTTTCCCTCGGCCTCCTGCGCCTCGACGGCGAGCTCGATCGCGCCGATGACGCCGGCCAGGTCGCCCAGGCGGGGTGGGATGATGTAACGCTCCGTCGCGCCCGGGTCGGTCAGCTCGGGCGCCGGCAGGTAGCCGGCCAAAAGCTCGCGAACCCGGCTGCGGGCCTGCGGCAGCAGGGCGGGCTGCCTGGCCACCCCGCCGCCCACGATGACCCGCTGCGGCGACAGCATGCAGATCACGTTGACCAGGGCCAGGGCCAGGTACTCGGCCTCGAGTTCCCAGACCGCCGGGTCGGAGAGCTCGGCGCCCGGCCGGCCCCAGCGCCGCCGGATCGACTCCCCGGAGGCGAGCCCCTCCAGGCAGTCGCCGTGGTAAGGGCAGATCCCGTCGAACGGGTCCCGTGCCCGGTCATGCGGGACGCGCATGTGGCCGAACTCCGGGTGCAGCAGGCCGTGCAGGATGCGGCCGCCGGTCACCGCGCCGCCGCCGATCCCGGTGCCGACCGTGATGTAGAAGAACGTGTCAAGCCCGGTCGCCGCGCCCCGCCGCCATTCGCCCAGAGCGGCCGCGTTCACGTCGGTGTCCAGCCCGATCGGCACGCCGAGCGCGGCGGTCAGCGCCCCGGCTACGTCGGTGTTCGTCCAGCCCGGCTTGGGCGTCGTGGTGATCGTCCCCCACGTGGGCGAGTCGCGGTGGATATCCACCGGGCCGAAGGCACCGACCCCGAGGGCGTCGACCGGCCCGTGTTCGGCGAAGAACCGGACCGCTCTGGCCACGGTCTCGGCCGGCGCCGTGGTCGGGAACCTCTCGGTCGCGAGCAGCTCCCCGGGACTGTCGGCGACGGCGCAGACCCACTTGGTGCCCCCCGCCTCGATGCCTCCGTACCTCATCAGCCGCCCTCGCCGGGGTTCCTCTTGATCACTGCCAACACCGTACCCGACCGCCGGGCCCGAGCCCACCTCCGGCACCCGGCGCGGCCCGAGGTGACCAGATCGGTCCGCATCGGGGCGCGATGGTGCCTTTCCAGGCAGGCCGGCCGGGGGCCAGGGTTGGGGCATGACAACCCCAATCCGCGCCACGCCGCCTTCCGATAGCAAGACTAGAGCGCTCATCGTCATCGACGTGCAGGAATCCTTCCGGCAGCAGCCGATCTGGGCGGCCACCTCCAACCCCGGGATCGCCGGGCAGGTGGACCGGCTGGTGCGGGCCGCCCGGGCCCGGGGCGACCTGGTCGTCTGGGTACTGCATGCCGAGCCGGGCACCGGCACGGTCTTCGACCCCGGCACCGGGTACGTTCGGCTCATGGACGGTCTTGTCCCGCGAGACGGCGAGCCGGTGATCACCAAGACCTCGCACAACGCGTTCACCACGACGAACCTGCAGCAACTGCTCACCGAGCGCGGGATCGGCGAGCTGACCGTGTGCGGCATCCGGACCGAGCAGTGCTGCGAGACGACCGCCCGGGTCGCGGCCGACCTCGGCTACCGGGTCATCTACGTCACCGACGCCACCGCCACCTCCCCGATCGAGCACCGCGACCAGCCGCCCGGCCGCAGCGTGGCCGAGATCCTGGCCGATCCCCGCACCCTGCCAGTGGAGGAGATCATCGCCCGCACCGAGTACGTGCTGGCCCGCCGGTTCGCCACCATCCGCACGGTGGCCGAGCTGACCGAGGCCGCCGACGGCGTTCACGCGGGCCAGCCGGGCTGACCGGATCGTGCCCACGGTCGCCTTCCTGCTGGTCCCGGGGCTGCACCTGCTGGACCTGGCCGGGCCCGCGCAGGCGTTCTCGACGGCCGCCGACCTCGGCTACGGCTACCAGCTGTGCTACGTCGCGGAACAGCCGGACGTGCCCACCGCGCAGGGGGTGACCGTCCGCGCCGGGCCGGACTGGCCCGAGCTCGGCCCGGACGACATGGTCATGGTGCCCGGCTGGCGGGAGCCCGGCCTGGCGAACACCGGCCCGCTGGGCGCGGCCAGCCTGGCCAGGCTG
>JASIJN010000010.1 GCA_030050125.1 Streptosporangiaceae bacterium
CCAGGGCCTGGACCCGAGAGTCGCCAAATCGCATGGCTGTAGCTCTCCGCCCCGCTGCATCCACGGTGGGGTGCGCGATCCGCTCGAAGACTGGATTCGCAAGGACGCAGCCCTGGCCGGCACGTTCAGTGTCCAGCAGCCGGTGGTTGATCGCACGCCCGGCGTCCTGGAGTTCGCCCAGGCAGGCCAGGCGGCGGCCGATTCGCAGGTCGGTGGGTGAGTTGATGACGGTCTCGATGCGCAGCGCGCGGCCGTCTTTGAGGTACTGCTTGATCCGGGAGTGTCGGTAGAACGCGTTGATGGTGACCTCGGTGCCTCTGGTGATGACCTTGGTTTTGAACGTTCCCTGGGTGGCGCGCCGCGGGCCGGTGACGACCCGGCGATCGAAGATGATCTCGACCGTGTCGGGGCGGCCGAGGTCGAGGTTGTCGGTGACCAGTGCCTCGAAGAAGGTCCGGGCGTGGCGGGGCTGGGTGAACACCAGCGTGCGGGATACCTCGACCTGGGCCATCGACAGTTCCCACCAGTAGCCGGCCTGCTCGTCGGCGGCGCCCAGCGGCACCGGCAGGCGAGACAGCCAGCGCTGGAAGAACACCCCGATGGTGCCTGGCTGCAGCGCATCACAGATCCGCTGCAGCAGCGCCGGGTCGTCGCAGGCGGCGAACCCGTTGGACAGCTCGCTGAACCCCAGGCCGATCTTGCGTGCCTGCTGCTTTGCCCACTCATGGCCATTGACCCAGACCTTCATCGGCCACGGGCAGTAGGTGCACATCTTGATGAACGCCGGGCCGAAGCCGGCGTCCCACAGGTAGAAGTAATAGACCGTGACCCGGCGGTCCTTCTTGTCGAAGGAAAACTGCGGGCACTTGCCGGGGTCGGTGAGCCGCTGGCGGGCGATGAACACCCGCTGCATCTCCTGGGCGACCCCGATCGCGGCGACCTGCGACCGGCCGGTGACAGCAGCCCGGTCCAGGTAGGGCTTCATCACCTCGATGTTGCGATCCGCCGCCTTCAGCGGCACCACCGGGATGTGATTCGCATCAGCGAAGCAGGCGACCCGGCGGCGGAACGCGTCCCCGATCTGCTGCAGGCACGCCGGAGACGGCACCGGGTACCCGCGGTGCTGGAGGAACTGGATGACCTGCCCGCCCACCTGCAGCTGCGCCAGGTAACCATGCAGGTAAAGGCGGTCCAGGCAATCCAAGCCCAGCTGCACGTGACCATCCAGCACATCGTTCACCGTGACCGGTACCGACCGCTTGATCCGCGACACCATGACAACCTCCAGGACCTGGCCTACGCACGGAGGATGCGCTCACCTGCACCGTCGCGCCCCCGGAACCGCAAACCTCGGCGGTATCAGGCGGAGCCTGTCTGGATGATCAATTCCAAGCTGTGGCTGCGGAATGAAGCGAGGGCATCCAAGATCAGTTTGTGAAGACAGACCTGGATACCCTCGCCACCGCACTGTACGTCAGGACCGATGACGTGCTGAAGGAATCGCCGCAGCTTGCGCCATGGCGTCCGGCCGCGGGCATCGGCCCGAAGCTGAGCGATGCGGAACTGGTCACCCTGGCGGTGATGCAAGCCTTGTGCGGGTTTACCTCTGAAGCCCGCTGGCTGCGGTACGCCCGCGCTCATTTGCGGCACCTGTTCCCGTACTTGCCGCAGCAGCCCGGTTACAACAAGCGGCTGCGCGGTGCCGGGACGCTGATCCGGCACTGCATCCGGGTCCTGGCCGCTGGTACCAGCGCATGGACCGACGATGTCTGGGTGGTGGATTCCACGCCGGTGGAGTGCGGCCGGTCCCGCGAGACAGCCAAACGTTCTGACCTGGCCGGATGGGCCGAATACGGGTACTGCGCCAGCCACTCGCGCTACTTCTGGGGCCTGCGGCTGCATCTGGTCGCCACCTTGAGCGGGCTGCCCGTCGCCTTCGCCTTGACCGGGGCCAAGGCCGACGAGCGGCAAGTGCTGCTGGCCATCTTCGGCGCTGACCCGGGCCTGCTCGCCGCCCGGCCCGGCCAGACCCTGATCGCGGACAAGAACTACTACGGAGCCGCCTTCGAGGCTGTCCTCGCCCAGGATGGCGCACGGCTGCTGCGGCCGGCCCGCAAAGCAGAGCCACCACGAGCCGGCACCGGCCTGCTCAAGCCGTTGCGCCAGGTCATCGAGTCCATCAACGAAACATTCAAAGGCCAGCTCGACCTCGAACGCCACGGCGGCCGCACCCCCGGCGGCGTCATCGTCCGCGTCCTGCAACGCATCCTCGCCCTCACCGCCGCCATCTGGCACAACGACCAGGCCAGCCAGCCCGTCAAGCGCTCGCTCCTGGCCTATGACCACTGACCCCTTGGAATCGATCATCTAGGTGATCAAGTTGAGCAGTTAAGAGGCGCGCAACTGGTTACGGCGATAGCAGTCGGGCGAGCCAAGCCGACTGTGCCGCTGCCTGGATGCCCATGAAGGCCTGCGACCAGGGCCTGTGGCCCGCAGCCGTGGGCGCGGTCTAGAGCAGAGTCGTTCCGGATTATCATTAGAACGGCTGTTTTCTTCGAGTTGCTGTGCTAGGTGTGCACAGCACAGATTCGGCGCACCTTGGGCAGTGGCCCGCACGGAGGGGGCAGGCACCGCATGACCACAGGCGCTGGACGACTACTTCG
>JASIJN010000121.1 GCA_030050125.1 Streptosporangiaceae bacterium
GCGTACGTGTCCTGCGACCCGGCGACCCTGGCCCGTGATCTCGCGGCGTTCCGCGCGGCCGGGTGGACCTTGGAGGCGCTCCGCGCCTTCGATGCCTTCCCGATGACGCACCACGTGGAGTGCCTGGCCACGCTGGCGCGCGGCGGGTGATCGCGGCGGCTACCCCGTCGCCAGGGTGGCCTCGACCTCGATCGTGAGCTGGATCTTCTCGCTCACCATGACGCCGCCCGTGGGCAGCACCATGTTCGCGGTGATGCCGTAGTCGTTCCGGTTGATCTCGCCGACCGCGGAGAAACCGGCCCGGGTGCCGCCGTAGGGATCGGGGCCGAAGCCGTTGACCTCGACAGTCAGCGCCACCGGGTGGGTGATGCCCTTGATGGTCAGGTCACCGTCCACGATGATCTCCCCGCCGTCCCGGCGGACGCCCGTGGACCGGTAGGTCATCGTCGGGTGGTTGGCCACATCGAGGAAGTTCTCGCCCTTGATGTCGTTGTTGCGCTGCTCGTTGCCGGTTTCGAACGAGGTCGTGTCGATCGTCGCGGTCGCCGACGACTGTAGCGGGTCTGCCGCGGTGATGATCTGGCCCTCGAACTTGGTGAAGTTGCCGCGAACCTTGCTGACCATGAGGTGCCTGGCCATGAACCCGACGTGCGAATGAACCGGGTCGATGGTCCAGGTGCCCGCGATGTAGCCGGGAATCTCGGCTGTTTCGGCTGACAAGATGTCTCCTAGTTATCAGGGATATGACGGTTACCGACGGATACGTAGTGCACATACGGAACCCCCCCGCGTCCCCATCCTCACGGGCGGCCGGAGGGGCGACAAGACGGAACTTCGACTTTACCGAGGCACCTGGAGGTAACCATGCAGCCAGGCACGGCAGGCGCGGCCGAGACCAACGGCGCCGCCAGCGCGGCCAGCCCCTCCGGCGCGCCGGGGATCACGCTCACCAGGTGCCGGGTCCGGGAGATCCTGGAGCGGGTCGGCGACAAGTGGTCCCTGTTCGTGATCTCGTGCCTTGGCGACGGGCCGAAGCGGTTCACCGCCCTGAAGCGCTCGGTCGACGGAATCAGCCAGCGGATGCTCACCGTCACCCTGCGCGGCCTGGAGCGCGACGGCATCGTCAGCCGCACCATGTACCCGGTGATGCCGCCGCGGGTGGAGTACGCGCTCACCCCGTTGGGCCGGACCCTGCTCGACGCGGTCGGTGCCCTGATGACCTGGGTCGACGCGCACCTGGACGAGGTCGACGCCGCGCGCGCCGCCTACGACGCACGGGCCCTCGTATCCGGTCCCCTGGACCCGCCCGGCAACGGCACGCGCCACGAGCGCCCGGGCGATACCGGTTAGGTTTTTGCCGGCTGCAGCCGGCAAAAACCTAACCACTGAGGGGTAGCCGCCCGTCAAGGTTGTTTCGGTGCCCGGATGTGGACGGCTGGGGTTATCCACAGATCGGGGGCCCGGGGATGTCGGCCGGGCGGGAGCGGCCCAGGCTTGGCGCATGAGGGGATCGGTGCCGAGGGACCTCGAGCGGCTCATCGGCCGCCAGGCCGGAGTGGTGACGCGGGCCCAGGCGCTCGCCGCCGGAATGACCCGGCACGCCGTTCAGGTAAAGCTTGGCGCCGGCCGCTGGCGGCGACTGCACGCGGGCGTGTACCTGGCCTATCCCGGGCCGCCGAGCCGGGAGTCGCTGATGTGGGCCGCGGTCCTCGCAGTCAGGACGGGCGCCGTGCTCTGCCACCAGACGGCTGCGGAGTTGCACGGGCTCGTCGAGGCCAGGAAGGGCGGGGTGGTGCACATCATGGTCCCGCGGGGCCGTCCGGTCGCGCCGATGAAGGGTGTCGTGATCCACTACTCACGGCGCGCGCGGACCGCGCGCCATCCTGCGCTGCAGCCGCCGCGGACGCGCCTGGAGGATACGGTGCTCGACCTCGCCGAGGCCGAGACCACCACGGCCGGCGCCATCGGCTGGATCCTCACGGCCTGCGCCAGCCGCCGGACCACGCCGGGCCGGCTGCTGACGGCGATGGACGGCCGGTTACGGATACGCCGCCGGACGATGCTGCTCGCGGCACTCGGCGACGCCCGGGCGGGCGTCGAGTCGATGCTCGAGCGCGGGTACCTGTACCGGGTGGAGCGACCGCACGGCCTGCCTCCGGGGATCCGTCAGCGCCGCACTCGAGCGGGGGGCACGTCACAGTACGAGGACATCCGTTACGAGGAGTACGGGGTGATCGTGGAACTAGACGGCCTCGCTGCGCATCCCGAGGGCGAACGCTGGCGCGACATCGGCCGCGACAACGAGAGCGCCGCGAACGGCCTGGTCACGCTGCGCTACAGCTACGCCGATGTGATGGATCGTCCCTGCCAGGTCGCCGGCGAGGTCATCCGGACGCTTCGCGCCCGCGGGTTCGCCGGAAGCGCGCGACGGTGCGGTCCGGCGTATGTGCCCGGGGACCGCGGGGAGCTGCGAACGCCGGCGTCCGACCCCCGTCCGGCGGTCGAGATGGAACCCGTGTCACGCCGCAGAACGACATAGACCACGATGGGTGGTATGCGACTGCGAATCTTCACCGAACCGCAGCAGGGCGCGGACTATACGACCCTGCTCCGGGTGGCCAGGGCCGCCGAGGACCTCGGATTCGACGCGTTCTTCCGCTCGGATCACTATCTGAAGATCGGCGAGGTCAGCGGCCTGCCGGGTCCGACCGACGCCTGGACGACGCTGGCCGGCCTGGCCCGCGAGACCTCGCGGGTGAGGCTCGGCACCCTGTTGAGCGCGTCGACGTTCCGCTACCCTGGCCCGCTCGCGATCATCGCGGCACAGGTTGACCAGATGAGCGGCGGCCGGGTCGAGTTCGGGCTCGGCGCCGCCTGGTACGCCACCGAGCACGCGGCGTACGGCATCCCGTTCCCTCCTGTGCGTGAGCGCTTCGACCGGCTGGAGGAACAGCTCGAGGTGATCACCGGTCTTTGGGGTACTCCCGACGGCGCCCGCTTCTCGTTCCAGGGCAAGCACGTCACGGTGGTGAACTCGCCCGCGCTGCCGAAGCCGGTGCAGCGGCCCGGGCCCCCGGTGATCATCGGCGGAACCGGGGCGCGCCGCACGCCGCGGCTGGCCGCCAAGTTCGCCGACGAGTACAACGTCCCGTTCGCCAGCGTGGACCACACGAAAGCGGCGTTCGGCCGGGTCCGGGAGGCCTGCGCGGCGGCCGGCCGGTCCGAGACCTCGGTGATCTACTCGGCCGCGCAGGTGGTGTGCTGCGGCCGGACCCGGGCCGAGCTGGACCGCAGGGCGGCGGCGATCGGCCGCGGGGCCGGCGAACTGATCGCCAGCAGTCTGGCAGGCACGCCGGACGAGGTGGTCGCGAAGATCGGGCAGTTCGCCGAGCTGGGCGCCGAGCGTATCTACCTGCAGGTGCTCGACCTGAACGACCTCGA
>JASIJN010000122.1 GCA_030050125.1 Streptosporangiaceae bacterium
GGGCATCAGCCTGCCGCCGGGCCGCGGTGCCCGTGCTGCCCGGTGATGGGTGCGGCGCTGCTGTAGCTGGATGTCAATGCCGCGTCGTTAAGGGTTGCGGGTCTGGGTCAAGCAGATCGTGGTGGCCGGCGTGTCGTGGTGATCATGGGGCAGGACCTCTGGTAGTCCGGGTCAACCCACCACGGTCTTCGGCTTACCAGAGGTCCTGTTGCGCACTGAGTCTGCCATGGTCACTGTCGCGCGTGAGGTCACGGTCGCGGCGGGGGTGTTCGCGCCGGGGCATTTAGGGGAGCTGACGGCGTATCTGCCGTTTGAGCTGGTCGATGACGTGCTGGAGCGGACGCGGGCGGTGCAGCGGCGGGTGCGGGCGCTGCCGTCGCGGGCGGGGGTGTATTTCGTGGTGGCGCTGGGGCTGTTCCCGCATCTGGGGTATGCGCGGGTGTGGGACAAGCTGACCGCGGGGCTGGGCGGGCTGGGGCTTTCGCGGCCGTCGGAGAAGGCGCTGCGGGATCTGCGTCGGCGGCTGGGCCCGGCGCCGTTCAAGGCGCTGTTCGAGGTGGTGGCCGGGCCGCTGGCGGCGCCGCGGGTGCCGGGGGTGTCGTTCCGGGGGCTGCGCACGGTCGCGTTCGACGGGTGCAGCTCGCTGCGGGTGCCCGATACCGCCCGCAACCGGGCCTGGCCGGGCCGGGTCCGGCACAAGGCGGGGTTCGCCGGGTACCCGCTGCTGCACCTGATGACGCTGGCCGAGACCGGCACCCGGGGGCTTTTGGGCGCGGTGATCGGCGCGGCGCGCGACGGGGACGAGCCGGCCGCCGCCCGGGGCCTGCTGCACCTGCTGGGCGCGGGCATGCTGGTGCTGGCCGACCGGGCCTACGACCAGGACGCGTTCTTGGCCCGCCTCGCCGCGACCGGGGCGGCGTTCCTGGTCCGCGGCAAGGCCTCGCGCAGCCCGGTGGTGGCCGCCCGGCTGCCCGACGGGTCGTACCTGTCGCGGGCCGGGCAGCTAGACGTGCGGATCATCGAGGCCGACGTGACCGTCGCCGCCGCCGCCGGGCCGCGGCTGCGCCAGGGCTACCGGCTGATCACCACCCTGACCGACCACCGCCGCTTCCCCGCCGCCGACCTGGCCCGCCTCTACCACGAACGCTGGGAGATCGAGTCCGCCTACTACGCGCTGCGGCACACCCTGCTGCACGGCCGGGTGCTGCGCTCGGGCGACCGCCCCGGCCTGGAACAAGAAACCTGGGCCCTGCTCACCGGCTACCAGCTGCTGCGCACCGCCATGACCGACGCCGCCGCCCGCCGCCCCGGCACCGACCCCGACCGGGCCAGCTTCACCACCGCCCTGCACACCGCCGCCGACACCATCACCGCCGCCGCCGGGATCAGCCCGCCCGGCCCCGCCGCCCCCGCCATCACCCGCGCCGTCCTTTCCACCCTGCTGCCCCCCCGCCGCCCCCGCTACAGCGCCCGGCAGGTCAAAAGCCCGCCCAGCCGCTACCAGCCCCGCCCCGGCGACCCCCGCCCCGCCCTGCCCGCCACCATCACCGCCATCCACATCCCCCTCACCCCCCCGCCCCCCGGACCACGCCACACCCGCCCCCGCCCCCGCCACCGCCGCCCACCCCGCCCCGGCAGCCACCGCCACGCCGTCCTGGCCCTGCTGGCCACCACCCCCGGCCACCCCTGGACCAGCCGCGACCTCGCCGCCCGCCTCGCCGTCCACCCCGCCACCATGCGCAGCCACCTCGCCCACTGGGCCAAAAACGGCCTCATCACCCGCACCGCCCCCGCCACCTACGCCCCCACCCACCCGCCCTAACCCCTAGACAAACCACCCCAGCCCTTAACGACGCGGCATTGAGCTAGATGAGCACCGGGCTCGCATTCATCCCGGTCGGCTGCCCCGCGCCCGCCCGCTCAGCGAGCGCGGTGGCGCCGCCGTTTAAAGTGGCCCGAAGTCTGTCGAAGGCCCCGGCGCGGCACCGGCTCCGGCAAGCGCCTGCCAGATTTCCGGCATGCGCCCATTCTTGCTGATCGCAACCTGGGTCTTCTGGACGCCGTTCTGTGTCGTGATGACTATCCAGTCGCGTATAATTGCCCGGGACGGCGCCTGGCTGAACGCAATCGATGATTCAGATCCTCTGAATACATACTCCATGCCAAAGAATGTGACCATAAAGGCGTCGGTTCCGACGACCAGGCGCTTCGGGCCCTTGATCACGATCCACTGGCCGCGGGTACTCCGTCCAAACCCGCCCGTTCGAAGAACTTTGGCATAGTGAAGGGAAGTTGAAAAGCACGCCCGCGCTTCTATCTCGCCGCGCAGCGGAGCGTTGCGGGCGTGCTCACGGGCTTGCCGGATGAATAGAAACACGAGGAACGAGGTGATCGCCAGTGTCCAGAGCACCGGGAGCACTTTCACGCTCGGCCTCCTGGTCTGGACGGATTGATCTATGCCGGGCGGAGAGAAGAACGGCTTCAACAGTAGCCGGCAACGTGGTCGCGGGCTCGCCACCGACGGGGCGCTCACGACCGTCCTCGCCCCTCGCCAGACCCCAGACCCCGTGCCGCGCCGCGTCGTTCTCACTCCTTCGGGGTGACGTCGCCGGCGCCGTTGACGGGCACGATGAGGCAAGGTCCTGAAGAAGGCTCGCGCGGGCGGGAGACACAGGAGAAAGAGGAGATCGTCAATGAATGCAGGATCGGCGGCGGCAAACGTGGTCCTCGTGCACGGCGGTTTCGCAGACGGGTCCGGCTGGCGGGGGGTCTACGACCTGCTCGCGCAGGACGGCTACCACGTCGCCGTGGTGCAAAACCCGACCCTCTCGCTGCAGGGCGACACGGCCGCGGCCCGTCTGATCATCGGCGCGCAAGACGGCCCGGTCGTGCTGGTCGGCCACTCCTACGGCGGCGCGGTCATCAGCGAAGCGGGCGCCGACCCGAACGTGGCGGCCCTGGTCTACATCTGCGCGTTCGCGCCAGACGCGGGCGAGTCGGTCAACGCGCTCCTCGCTGGCTTCCCGAAGGACGCGCCGCAGCCGCCGATCCTGCCGCCCAAGGACGGGTTCTTGTTCTTGGACCGCGACAAATTCCACGCCGCGTTCGCCGGCGATCTGCCCGACGACGTGGCCGCGTTCATGGCCGACTCGCAGGTCCCCTGGGGCGTGGACGCCCTCGGCGGGCAAGTCAGCGAGCCCGCGTGGCGGACCAAGCCAAGCTGGTACCTGGTCACCACCGAAGACAAGATGATCCCCCCGGCAGCCCAGCGCAGCATGTCCGGGCGGGCCGGCTCGACCACGGTCGAGGTAGCCGCCAGTCACTCCGTCTACGTGTCCCAGCCAGCCGCGGTGGCCGCCTGCATCAAACAGGCCGCGTCCGCGGCGACCGCGCGACAGTAGCCGCGGCGGCCTGTCGATAGGCCGCTCCCGGGTGCCTGCACGGCGGGCGCTCGCTACGATGGCGCGCGTGTCGCTCAAACAGCAGACGGCCAGAGCTTTACGCGCCGTCGCGTGGCGCATCGAGCGCCCTTCGAGAAGCCTGCGACGGCACGCTGCGCCGTCGCAGGACACCGCCGCGGCCGCGCCCGCCGACTCGGCACCTGGGTCCCGCACGGCCTCGTGGTTCTTCGAGCAATTCCCGCGGTTCTACACGACGAGCAGCACCGGCCTGACCACGGCGCGGCTGAACCTGCGGTACGAGGCGATAATCGGCGAGAACCGCGACCTCTTCGAGGGCGCGTCAGTTCTCGACCTCGCCAGTCACGACGGCCGCTGGTCGCTGGCGGCGCTCGCGAACGGAGCACGGTCGGTGACCGGCGTCGAGGCCCGGCCGGAGCTGGTGAAGGCCGCGACCGAGAACCTGGCGGAGTACGGCTACGGCGCGGACCGCGTCAGCTTCGTCGCCGGCGACGTGCACGAGGTGCTCGCCACGCAGGACCTCGAAGCCGACGTCGTGCTGTGCCTGGGGTTCCTGTACCACACGCTGCGCTACAACGAGCTGCTGGACGGTATCCGCCGGACCGGCGCCCGGTACCTGATCGTCGACACGTTCAGCCCGTACATGATGGGGCCGGTGCCGAACGTCAACGTCACGACCGAGGATGCCGACGAGGAGGGCAAGGCCGCGGCCGACGCCTACACCCACGGCCCGTCGGTCCTGGTCGGCCTCCCGAACCTCGCGGCGATCCGGATCATGCTGGGCGCGTACGGCTACCGGGTCGAGCGGCTTTCGGACTGGGCCGGCCTGCTGCGCGACAACCCGGGAACCGACGACTGCGGCGACTACGCGAACGGGAAGCGGATCACGGCCCGCTGCGCCGCCCAGGCGTGACCGCTTACCAGGACCCGGCGGCCCGGCGCATCGGCCCCTGCGCCAGCTCGGGGTGGTC
>JASIJN010000011.1 GCA_030050125.1 Streptosporangiaceae bacterium
GGTCGCCGGGCTGTTCATCACCGGGATCTTCGTCGCGTACGTGCTGCCCGCCGCGACCAACAAGTGGGTCTTCAGCATCGAGGGCTTCGTGGTCGGCATCGTCGAGGGCATCGCGCTGGTGGCCACCCCGGCGCTGATCCGCGACTTCTCCCCGCAGGTCGGCCGGGCCACGGCGATGGGGTTCTGGACCAGCGGGCCGGTGCTGGGCAGCCTGATCGTCACCGCGGTAGCCACGAACACCATCCCGAACGTCATCCCCGACGCGCGGTTCTGGACGCACGAGTATCACATCTGCGGCGCCGTCGGCCTCGTCGTGTTCGTGATCGCGCTGATCGGGCTGCGCGAGCTGTCCCCGCAACTGCGCGACCAGCTGATGGTGACCATGCAGGACCGGGTGCTGATCGAGGCGCGGGCCAAGGGGCTCAACGTCGAGACGCTGCTGCATCGTCCGTTCCGCCAGCTGCTCAAGGCAGACGTGGTGATCTCCGCCCTCGCCGTGGCCGTGATGCTGCTGATCTACTACACGGCGGTCGGCTTCGGCCTGATCTACCTGTCGACCGTGTTCGGGTTCACCACCAAGGACGCCAACGGGCTGCTCAACTGGAACTGGGGCTTCAACGTCATCGGGGTGATCCTGATCGGGATGGTCTCCGACCTGGTGCGGGTGCGCAAGCCGTTCATGGTGCTCGGCGGGGTGTGCGGGGCGATCATGGTCGTGATCTACCTGCAGCAGGCGGGCCACCATCCCGGCTACTACACGCTCGCGGTGATCCTCGCGCTGCTGTCGCTGTCCCTGGGCGTCGCCTACACCCCGTGGATGGCCAGCTTCACCGAGACCGTCGAGGCCAGGAACCCGGCGCTGATCGCCACCGGCCTGGCCATCTGGGGCTGGGTCGTCCGGGTCGTGGTGTTCGTCGCGTTCCTGATCATCCCGCACGTCATCACCTCGGTCACCCCGCTGGTCAACTACGGGCCCAACGTGCTGGCGTACGAGGCCGCCTACGGCAAGCAGATCGCGTTCGCGCAGAGCCACCCGCAGGTCGTCGCCACGGCGGAGAAGTACAAGGTGCAGCTGGCCAACGCCCAGAAGTTCGCGCCCGAGCTGGCCGTGCTCGAGGCACATACGGCCTTGTTCGCCAAGCTCGCCACCTACACCAACCCGGCGACGATACCGCCGAAGCTGGTCAGCGAGGCCATCGCCGCGGCCGGGGGCGGGGCCAAGGGCCTGGCCGTCCTTTCGACCATCGACAGCAATAGCTCGGCCATCGAGGGCGTGATCGCGGTGGCGCCGCAACTGGAGGCGCTGAAGCCGTACGCGGCGCAGCTGACCGCGGCGTCCAAGGTCCCGTCGTACGTGGGCCCGTACATGGAGGCCCATGGCCTCGCGGTGGAGAAGGCAGCGGCCCAGGCTCCCGGCCAGTGGAAGGACTGGTACTGGGTCTGCTTCGGCGGGATCATCTTCTTCCTGCTCTGCATCCCGTTGCTGCGGGGCCGGTGGAGTCCGGCCCAGGCCCGGCGGGACGAGGAGGAACACGAGGCCGCGACCGAGGCCGAGCTGGCCAAGCTCAACGCCTGACCGGCGCCGGCACGCCGGCGTCGGCCGGCGTGCCGGCCTGGAGTGGCCCTGCGGTCTAGGCCGACTCGGGGCGGTGGATCTTGACGGCGAACAGGTCGCGGATGCTGACCACCCCGCAGACCACTCGCCCGTCCACGACCGGCAGGTGACGGAATCCGTTCAGGAGCATGATCTGGGCGGCCTCCTCGGCGGACATGTCCGGGCCGACCGCCTGCGGGTCGTGCGACATCCAGGCCGAGACCCTGGACCTCGACAGGTCCTCGCCCGAGGCGGCCGCCCGGAGCACGTCCCGCTCGGTGAGGATGCCCGCCAGGAACGATCCCTGCAGCACGACCACCGAACCGACCCTCGCGCGTACCATCCCGGCCGCGGCCTCGGTCACCGTGGTGTCCGGCGCGGCCGTGACCACGCTGGTGTTCATCAGGTCCCGCAGTTGTGCCATGGTCCGCTCACACGTCGTCCCTCGTTGTCAGCCGCTCTCTCCGACCTCGTCAAGCTCCGGGTCCCGGTGCGGGGTGGACGGCCCCGAGATCTCTTCCGAGAGCATGCGCCACAGCGAGCCGGCCCAGGCCGACACGCCGGGCCACCGCTTCCAGAACACCTGCAGCGTCGTCGCGTCCCACTGCGCGTGCGCTTGCTCCGGGCTGATGATGCGAGTGACCTCGTCCAGGTCGTGCACCAGGTCAAGAAGCCGATCGCCGACATCGTCCATAAGCTCACCTCCCAGCGAGCATAGGGCCTTCGCGCGCTCGCGCGAAGGCCCTATCGCGGCCGACGGACGTCAATTGCCGGCAGACCGGCCCCGTCGTCCCCCGGTCCTCCTAGAGTGGTCCTCCATGGCGGGACGGCCGTTGCGGGAGATCATCGACGAGGGCTGGGCGGTGGCCCTGGAGCCGGTGGCCGGGCGCATCGAGGCCATGGGCGACTTCCTGCGGGCCGAGGTGGCCGCGGGCCGGCGCTACCTGCCCGCCGGAGATCGCGTGCTGCGGGCGTTCCAGCAGCCGTTCGCCGACGTCCGGGTGCTGATCGTGGGCCAGGACCCCTATCCGACCCCCGGTCACCCGGTGGGGCTGAGCTTCTCGGTGGCCCCGGAGGTGCGGCGGCTGCCGGGCAGCCTGGTCAACATCTTCCGCGAGTACCGCGACGACCTGGGCTATCCGGCTCCGGCCACCGGCGATCTCAGCCCGTGGAGCGAGCGCGGCGTCATGCTGCTGAACAGGGTGCTGACCGTGCAGCCCGGGAAGCCCGGCTCCCATCGCGGCAAGGGCTGGGAGGAGGTCACCGATCAGGCCATCCGGGCGCTGGCCGGACGGCAGGCCCCGCTGGTCGCGATCTTGTGGGGCCGTGACGCCCGGGGCCTGGTGCCGCTGCTGGACGGCGTGCCGCGGGTCGAATCGGCCCATCCGAGCCCGAACTCGGCTGACCGGGGGTTCTTCGGCTCGCGGCCGTTCAGCCGGGCGAACAAGCTCCTCGCCGACCAGGGCGCGCCGCCGGTGGACTGGAAGCTGCCCTGACCCGGTGCCGGATGCGGCACGCGGGCCTCGGGTTCAGCAGTTATGGATGCTCCTGCTGGTAAATTTCCAGACTTAGCTGTTGTTCTGTAGCGAAGGCGACTCAGCCGGCGTTGCGGTACGGGGGTAGCTGCGCCTTCCCCCGCTGGAGGAGCATTCAT
>JASIJN010000123.1 GCA_030050125.1 Streptosporangiaceae bacterium
CGATCCCCTCGATGTGATCTCCCTTGACCGGCGTGCCCGGGTATCCCTCGGCGGCGAGCACGACGGTCACGGCGGCGCCGGGCGTCCACCGCAGCCGGGGGACGCCGGCCAGCGCGCCGGTCGCGGCGGCGTGCAGCAACCGGCCCAGCGGCGTGGCCAGCCGGTCCAGCACGACCTGGGTCTCGGGGTCGCCGAACCGGGCGTTGAACTCGACCACCCGAACGCCCTCGGCGGTCAGTGCCAGGCCGGCATATAGCAGCCCGGAGTACGGGGTGCCGCGCCGGCGCAACTCGGTGATCGCAGGGCGGATGACGGTGTCGAGCACCTGGCCGGCCAGGCCCGGGGGCGCCCACGGCAGCGGACAGTAGGCGCCCATGCCCCCGGTGTTCGGCCCGGCGTCGCCGTCGAAGGCGCGCTTGTAGTCCTGGGCCGGGAGCAGCGGCACCGCGGTCACCCCGTCGGCCAGCGCGAACAGGGAGACCTCCGGCCCGTCGAGGAACTCCTCGATCACCACCGTGCCGCAGTCCCGGGCGTGCGCGGCGGCCTCGCGCCGGTCGGAGGTCACCACCACGCCCTTGCCGGCCGCGAGCCCGTCGGCCTTCACCACGTACGGGGGGCCGAACTCGTCCAGGGCCCGGGCGGCTTCGGCGTCGTCGGCGCAAGTCCGCGCGGCCGCCGTCGGGATGCCGGCCGTGGCCATGACCTGCTTGGCGAACGACTTCGAGCCCTCGATCATGGCCGCCGCCCGGTCCGGCCCGAAGCAGGCCACCCCGGCCGCGCGCAGCGCGTCGGCCACCCCGGCCACCAGCGGCGCCTCCGGGCCGATCACGACCAGGTCCGCCCCGGTCCGCGCGGCCAGTTCGGTCACGCTCGCCGGGTCGGCCGGGCTGACCTCGTGGACCTCGGCCAGCCGGGCGATGCCCGGGTTGCCGGGCGCGGCGTGCAGGGCGGTGACGTCCGGGTCGGCGGCCAGGGCGCGAACCAGCGCGTGCTCCCGCCCGCCGGACCCGATGACGAGGGCCCGCATCAGATCAGCGGGCGGAGCTGGAGCGTCTGGTCGCGGCGCGGGCCCACCCCGATCCCGGCCAGCGGGGCGCCGATCATGTCCTCGATGGCCCGGACATAGGCCTGGGCGTTGGCCGGCAGGTCCCCGAACCGCCTGGCCTCGGAGATGTCCTCCCACCACCCGTCCAGGTACTCATAGACCGGCGTCGCGTGGTGGAAGTCCGTCTGGGTCATCGGCACCTCGTGGTGCCGGGTGCCGTTGATCTCGTAGGCCACGCAGACCGGCACCCGCTCCAGGCCGGACAGCACGTCGAGCTTGGTCAGGAAGTAGTCGGTGATCCCGTTGACCCGGGTGGCGTAGCGGGCGATCACCGCGTCGAACCAGCCGGTACGGCGCGGCCGGCCGGTGGTGACGCCGTACTCCTGGCCCTGCTTGCGCAGCCAGTCGCCGCTGGCGTCGGTCAGCTCGGTGGGGAACGGGCCCGCGCCCACCCGGGTGGTGTAGGCCTTGACGATCCCGATCACCTTGGTGATCCGGGTCGGGCCGACGCCCGAGCCGGCGCACGCTCCGCCGGCCGTGGGCGAGGACGAGGTCACGAACGGGTAGGTGCCGTGATCGACGTCCAGCTGCGTCGCCTGGGCGCCCTCCAGCAGCACCACCTTGCCCGCGTCCAGTGCCTGGTTGATGACCAGGCCGGTGTCGGCCACGTACCCCTGCAGCCGCTTGAAGTAGGCCAGGTACTCGTCGGCCGCGGCCTTGGCGTCGATCCCGCGGCGGTTGTAGACCTTGGTCAGCACCTGGTTCTTCTCGCGCAGCACCAGGTCGAGCTTCTGGCACAAGATCCCCGGGTCGAGCAGGTCCTGCACCCGGATCCCGGTCCGCGCCACCTTGTCGCTGTAGGTCGGGCCGATGCCGCGGCCCGTGGTGCCGATGCGGGCGTTGCCCAGGTAGCGCTCGGTCACCTTGTCCAGGGCGATGTGGTACGGCATGATCAGGTGCGCGTTGGCCGAGATCAGCAGCCGGTCACAGGACACGCCGCGGGCCTCCAGCCCGTCGATCTCCCCGATCAGCACCGCCGGGTCGATCACGACGCCGTTGCCGATGACCGGCGTGGCCTTCGCCGACAGCACGCCGGTGGGCAGCAGGTGCAGGGCGTAGCTCTCGTCGCCGATCACGACCGTGTGCCCGGCGTTGTTGCCGCCCTGGTACCTGACCACGTAGTCGACCTCGTCGCCGAGCAGGTCGGTCGCCTTGCCCTTGCCCTCATCGCCCCACTGCGCGCCGACGATCACGATGGCAGGCATCAGGTTGCTTCCAGGGCCTCGGCGGCTTCGGCGCTGCTGTCGGCGAGGAACGCGTGACACCGTTCGGCCTCGTCGGTCTCGCCGATGGCGTCGGCGGCGACCGCGAGCATGTGCAGCGAGCGCAGGAAACCGCGGTTCGGCTCGTGCTCCCACGGTATCGGCCCGTGGCCCTTCCAGCCGGACCGGCGCAGCTGATCCAGCCCCCGGTGGTAGCCGGTCCGGGCGTAGGCGTAGCCCGCGACCGGGTCGCCGGCCGCGACCGCGCGCTCGGCCAGCGCGGCCCAGGCGGCGCTGTAGGCGGGAGAGCGGGCGGCCACGGTGGCCGGGTCGGCGCCGTCCCGCAGCGCCTCGGCGGCGGTCGCGTCGTCGGGCAGGTAGGTGGGCGGAGGTCCGCCAAACAGGTTCTCGTGCGTCATGCCTGCCATCTTGCCGGATAGGTTAGCTTGCGTGATGGACGGCGAGCTCGCGGCGGCTGGCAGCGGCGTTTTCCCGATCGGCGGCAACCTGGCGGTCACCCGGCTCGGGTTCGGTGCGATGCGGATCACCGGCCCGGGCATCTGGGGCGAGCCTGCCAACCGGTCCGAGGCTATCCGGGTGCTGCGCCGGGCGGTGGAGCTGGGCGTCGATTTCATCGACACCGCCGACTCCTACGGGCCTTTCATCAGCGAGGAGCTCATCCGCGAGGCGTTGTACCCCTACGGCGGCCTCGCGATCGCCACCAAGGGAGGTCTCACCCGCTCCGGCCCGGACCAGTGGGGCACGGTGGGCCGGCCCGAATACCTCCGGCAGTGCGTGGAGATGAGCCTGCGCCGTCTCGGCCTGGACACGATCGACCTCTACCAGCTGCACCGGATCGATCCGCAGGTGCCGGCCGCCGATCAGGTCGGCGAGCTGAGCGACCTGCGCAAAGAAGGAAAGATCCGGCATATCGGGCTATCCGAGGTGAGCGTGCCGGAGATCAGGGAGGCCCGGCTGACCACGGCGATCGCGTCCGTGCAGAACCTCTACAACCTGCGCGACCGGCGCTGGGAGGAGGTGCTGGACTATTGCGAGCGCGAGGGCCTCGGCTTCATCCCGTACTGCCCGATCGCGACCGGGCAATTTAACGCGCCGACTGGGCCGCTCTCGATGCTCGCCCGGCAGGCCGGCGCCACCGGCGTCCAGCTGGCGCTGGCGTGGCTGCTGCGCCGGTCACCGGTCATGCTGCCGATCCCCGGCACCGGCTCCGTCAGCCACCTGGAGGAGAACGTCGGCGCCGCCCAGCTGGAACTGGACGAGGTCCAGTTCCAGGCGCTCTCGGCCCTGGCCCCGGTGCCGGGGGCGTGACGGCCTGCCGGCGCTCGATCGCGGCCCGGGTCAGCCGATCTGCTTGCCGGCCGACATCAGGTCCTGACAGGCCTGCACCACGCGGTCGCTCATCGACTGCTCCGCGGCCTTGCCCCAGGACCGCGGGTCGTAGGCCTTCTTGCTGCCGACCTCACCGTCGATCTTGAGGACCCCGTCGTAGTTGGTGAACATGTGCCCGGCCACCGGCCGGGTGAACGCGTACTGGGTGTCGGTGTCCACGTTCATCTTCACCACGCCGTAGGAGATCGCCTCCCGGATGTCCTCCAGCGCGGAGCCCGACCCGCCGTGGAAGACCAGGTCGAACGGCTTGTCCTTGCCGTACTTGGCGCCGACCGCGTCCTGGATGTCCTTCAGCACCGCGGGCCGCAGCCTGACGTGGCCCGGCTTGTAGACGCCGTGCACGTTGCCGAACGTGGCGGCCAGGATGTACCGGCCGTTCTCGCCGAGCCCCAGGGCCTCGGCGGTGGCCAGGGCGTCCTCCGGAGTGCTGTACAGCTTCTCGTTCATCTCGCCGACGATGCCGTCTTCCTCGCCGCCGACGACCCCGATCTCCATCTCCATGATCACGTGTGCTTTGGCGCACTGCCCCAGCAACTCGGCGGCGATCCGCAGGTTCTCGCCCAGCGGCACCGCCGAGCCGTCCCACATGTGGGACTGGAACAGCGGTTCCTCGCCGCGTGCCACCCGCTCGGTGGATATCTGGACCAGCGGGCGCATATAGCCGTCCAGCTTGTCCTTCGGGCAGTGGTCGGTGTGCAACGCGACGTGCACCGGGTACTTGGCGGCGACGGTGCGGGCGAAGTGGGCCAGCGCCACCGCGCCGGTGACCATGTCCTTCACCGACTGGCCGGACAGGTACTCGGCCCCGCCGGTGGACACCTGAATGATCCCGTCGCTGCTGGCCTCGGCGAACCCGTGCAGGGCGGCGTTCAGCGTCTGGCTGGAGGTCACGTTGATCGACGGATAGGCGAAGCCGTTCTCCTTCGCGCGGTCCAGCATCTGCGCGTACACCTCTGGCGTCGCGATGGGCATGACGGCCGCCCCCTCTCTGTCGGTACCGCAACCAGTATCCCGCGCGCGGCCGGATGAACCGGTGGTCCCCCGCTAAACGGCTCCTCAACCGCCGCCTGCGCGCCTGGCCGCCGCACGCCCTAGCCTGGCGCCAGCCCGAGGTCGTCCAGTTCGTACGCCGCGCGATAGGTCAGGCCGCGCTCGGTGACCCGGGGCCGGGCCCCGCGCTCCACGATGACCGCCACGCCCGCCACCTCGGCGCCGGCCTCGACCAGCGCGTCGACGGCGGTCAGCACCGAGTTCCCGGTGGTCGAGGTGTCTTCCACGGCCAGCACCCGCCGCCCGGCCACGTCGGGTCCCTCGATCCGGCGCTGCAGGCCGTGC